>NZ_JBFBAM010000049.1:0-71009 GCF_040682195.1 Kutzneria sp. NPDC051319
TTTAACCATCTCAAAGGAACCCACTAAGGGGTTTATTCATTCAAGTACTGGCTATTACAGTACGCTGTTGAGTTCTCAAAGAACACACGCACACCATCTCGCATCGCAATTTCTTGCGAGTTGATCCGGGGCTTTGATGTTTCAAAGCTTATCCGGTCTGGGCTTTCCCGGTCAAATCGGCTCTGAGAGTCGAACTTTCTGGGGTCCAGGCCCGGCAGTCGCACACTCTACCACGTTCACACGGGAGCTTGTTTCGCGACTTGAGGATCTTGGTGTCTTCGCTTCGTCCTCGCCGGCCCTTGCGGTCCGGGGCGAGTCCGTGTTGCTCTGACTTGGAGAAAGTTACTCAGGTCGATCACCGAAGTCAAATCGCCTGGTCAGCGCGGTTAACAGTCGGGGTCAGACCCCTTTGCCCCGCGGCCGGAGCCACAACGTGGAGCTTCGCGAGTCGCCCGTGGCCTCCAAAACCTCCTCGGGGCTGACCACGCGCTGGTGGTCGACCGGCACGAGGTCGTAGCCCCAGGTGCGGAACTCGCGGAGCGCGGTCAGCGGGTCGTCGCCGAGCTCGGTGATCGCCGACGGGGAGAACGCGCACAACACGTGCGGGCGATCCCTGCGCAACAACCGAACGAGACCGCCGAGGGCACGGTGCTCACGGCCCGGCGCGTCCACCTTCACCACCGACAACCGCATGCCGGCCAGGCCCGGGATGCTCTCCAGCTCCTTGTCCAGGCGCACGCCGCGAACCGATCCGCCCAGGTCGACGGGGCTGTTCTCGTCCATCGGCTCGAGAACCGGCGCCCCCGCGAACTGGAGGGAACCCGCCGGCACCTGGTTCTGCGCCGGCGCCGCGGCGGCGTGCACGGGCGGCCCGGGGTTCGGCCGGACCGCCACCCCACCGGTCAAGGTGGGCTCGGCGAGCAGGTCGGTGGCCTGGTCCCAGGCCGCGCCTTCCACCACCACCAACCGCTCCGCGATCTGCGGCGACAGGTTCACGCTGACGTTGTGCCGCAACAGGCGGCGCACCGGGTCGCACGGTTCGACGGCGACGACCGCGCCGCTGGCGCCGAGCATGCTCAACACCCTGATCGTGTGATATCCGACGTGGGCGCCGACGTCGACGAAGATGCCGTCCGGCTCGACCAGCGAGTCGATCAGTCCCGAGAGCTGCGGCTCCCACACCCCGTTGCTCGACAGCAACGGCAGCATGAGCGCGTCCTCCGACGGCAGCCGCAGCAGCCCCACGTCGCACAGCACCAGGGAGCTCGACACCCCTTCGACCGTGCCGCTGTGCCGTTCGTGCTCGCGCACGACGACCCGCCGCAGCGCATCGGAGGTGTGCAGCGCCTGGTCCGCGGACCGGAGCCCGGATTCGAGCCGGCCGTCGCGTTCCCGCAGGTTCTCCGCGACCTTCGACTCCAGCGCGTCGATGCGGTCCAGCGTCTTGTCCAGCATCAACGTGAGCCGGTCGAGGCGGTCGGCGAGCGTGTCCAGCTGCTTCGTGCGCTTGCCGGCCTCGGCCACCAGCGCGTCCTCCACCTCCCGCAGCCGACGGCCCTGACCGGCGAGGTCGGCGCTGACCCGCACCACGCCGTCGTCGGTGTTGACGAGCTGGTCGCCGAGTTGGGAGTGGCGGTCGATGAGCCGCTCGAAGTCGGCGCGGAGGCTCTCCAGCTCCACGAGACCGCCGATGTCGCGGATCTCGTCCTGCCGGTGCAGCAGCTCGGCGGCGGTGCGCTCCATGCCGTCGAGCACCGTGCCGAGGACGTCGCGGAGGTGGTTGTCGTAGTGGTTCAGGACACGGAGCACGCCTTTTCGCAGCGCCGGCGCCATGGGCATCCGGCTGGCGACATCGACGTCCGGCTGGCGGAGCAGCGCGTGCTTGGCCGAGTGCAGCGGGCCCAACGGATCGCTGTCGTTGCCGCTACGGGACGCCGAGCGCCGGGCGCGCCAGGTGCGGTACGCGTGCTCGACGCGTTCCTTCAGCTGGTCGGCGACCTTCGGCAGGGAGTAGGCGCGCAGCAGGTGCCAGCGGCCGGTCCGCGACAGCCGGTCCGCGACCTCGGGGTCGTCGGCGACTTCGCGCAGCAGCTTCGACGCCACCTCGATGTCCGGCTCGGTGCCGCCGTGATGGCACGGCACCAGCACGGCGGTGTCGTTGTCGAACAGCTCCGTGACGACGCCGTGCGCGCTGGCGATCACCGGCACGCCGCGGGCGGCCGCCTCGGTGAGGCCCCAGGCGAGCAGGTCCGAGCCGCCGCCGCGGTGCAGCGACAGCGCCCAGTCGGCGGCGTCCAGCAGGAACGGCAGGCTGATCGGGTCCTCGACGAGCCGAATCCGAGGATCCGTCGCGGTCGCCAGCCGGAGCCGTTCCGCCGACTCCGGGTGCTCGGCCGAGCCGGAGACGGCGAGCACCAGCAGCACGTCCTGCCGGTCCGGGAACGCGGCCAGGAAGGCCGACACCGCGCCGAGAGCGTTGCCGACACGTTCGACGGCGTGATCCACAACCGTGGCGAAGACCACTTCGTCGCCGATGTTGTGCGCCGACCTCGACGCGGCCCGCGCGGCTTCCTCACGGGCCGGGCGGTCGAGCACGGGCAGGGTAATCGTCCGCACGGGGACGGTGATCGTCTGCTCCAGGGCGATGCGGGTCGTCTCGGAGGTGACCCAGACCTCGTTCGGCTCGATGGGACCGCCGATCGGCCCGGGCCCGGTGCGCACGGCGACGACGTAGCGCTCGGTGGCAGTGGCGACTTCGTCGTCGCAGAGCAGGACGACCGGGTAGCCGGGTTCGGTCGCCGCTGGCAGACCCGAGGCGCGGGCCGACGCGGCGATGAGGTCGGCGATCCAGCCGCTGCCCAGCACGGAGACGCCGAGCTGTTCGAGCAACGTGGTCTCGCCGCCGGGCCGCTTCGGCACGGCGTCGAGGTGCACCCGGCCGGTGGCCACGCCGGGCCCGGCGCACCATTCGCGGAAGGCCTGGCTGTCGGCTCCGAACGGTTCGGGGAACTGGCCGCGGAGCGCCGGGTCGTCCTGCCAGACCGCGAGGGCCCAGCGGGTGGAGCTGGGCAGGCCGTCGACGGCTTCCGCCGCCCAGTCGATGAACTCCGTCTGGGCCGTGCCGAAGGCCGGGGCCGGCGGAAGCTCGCCGGCGCGGTCGGCCGTGAGCAGTGCTCGGCGGTATTCCGTGCGAAGGCCGGCGGGCAGGGCGGTGCCGTCGGCGAGCTGCCCGAAGCCGTACTCGGCGCGCTCCTGGCCGAGGCCGTGGCGGACCAATTCGTTGCGGTAGCTGGTGCAGAGCTCGGCCAGCAGCGGGTGTTCGGACAGCAACACCCGCGGCCGGGCCGTGACGTCCACCGACAGCAGCCACGGGCGTTGCGGGTCGAAACCGCTGAACTGCACGGTGCGCAGCGGGCGCCCGTCGATCTGGAGCTCGCCGACGTCGTCCTTGGTGAGCTGGCGCTGCCCGGCGCTCCACACGGACAGGCCGATGCCCGGGTCGCGGAGCACTTCGTGGTCGACGAGCGCGGGCGCGCTGTCCAGGAAGGTCGCGGCAGTCTCCGGCGCCTGGCGGACGGTCTCGAACCAGGAGTGCAGGAACGCCTCCGCCCCCGGGGCCACCGCCACGAAACCCGCGTCGTAGACGCCGGCGGCGGCCAGTTCCTCCGGGGTGGGGCGCATGCCGTCGTCGGACAGCGGGCGGAGCACCCTCGGCACGAGGACCAGGGGCTTGCGGGCCAGCGCCGGCAGGACCTGGTCGGCGATCGAGCCGATGACGTGCACCGACGGGTCGAGGTAGAGGACCGGGCCGCGGTCGGCCAGCAGCCGCTCCAGCAACCGCGGGCGCAGGACCGCGCAGAGCTGCTCGGCGGTGCAGGCGGTGGCCAGCTCGGCCAGCTCGCGGTCGCCGATGCCGATGTCGGCCGGCGCCAGCACACCCTGGTTGGTGGTGGCCGGGTCCGCGTCGACGATGAGCGCGACGAAACGGCCGTTGCCGTGCACGGTCAGGAAAGCGGCGCCCAGGGTGCGGACCGCGGGCAGCTGCGCCTTCGTCGCCACCGTGCAGGCGCTCAGCGCCTGCTGCTCGGGCAGTGCGATCGACGGCGGCACATCCGGCCCGCTCGACCCGGCGGGACCGAAGCCGACCCGGACCACGGGGGTGGTCGGCTCGGCGGGCTCGTCGGCGTGTGGGCCTGCGGCAGGGACGTCAGTCACGGGCACAACCTAGCCCGATCCCGCGTCGGGTCGAAGTAATGCCGAGGCGTTGGTCGCCGCGGGGATTCACGCGGCCGCCAGCGCCGGTCGGCGCCGTGCGCGGCCCGTGCCGCGCTGGCCTGCCCGAACGCGTCGGCGTAGATCAACATGCTGCCATCGGCCGGTGGCGGGCGATGAACGACACGCCGCCGTCGTGAGACCTGCTCAGAGGATGGGCAGGAACGTGCTCAGCTCGAACGGCGTGACCCGGCTGCGGTAGGCGTCCCACTCGGCCCGCTTGTTGCGCAGGAAGAACTCGTAGACGTGCTCGCCGAGGGTCTCGGCCAGCAGCTCCGAGTGCTCCATCTCGCGCAGCGCCTCGCCGAGGTTCTGCGGCAGGCTCGCGTAGCCGGCGGCGCGCCGCTCGGACTCGGTCAGCGACCAGACGTCGTCCTCGGCCGCCGGCGGCAGCTCGTAGCCCTCCTGCACGCCCTTGAGCCCGGCCGCGATGATCACGGCGTAGGCCAGGTACGGGTTGCAGGCCGAGTCGAGGCTGCGCACCTCCACCCGGCGGGACGAGGCCTTGCCCGGGGAGTACATCGGCACCCGGACCAGCGCCGACCGGTTGGCGTGCCCCCAGCAGACCGCGGTCGGGGCCTCGCCGCCGACGATGAGTCGCTTGTAGGAGTTGACGAACTGGTTGGTCACGCCGGTGATCTCGCGGGCGTGCCGCAGCAGGCCGGCCACGAAGGCCTTGCCGGTCTCGGACAGCTCGTACGGGTCCTCGGCGTCGTAGAACGCGTTGCCGTCGCCCTCGAACAGGCTGACGTGGGTGTGCATGCCGGAACCGGGCTGGTTGGTGAACGGCTTGGGCATGAACGAGGCGCGCACGCCCTGCGTGATCGCCACCTCCTTCACCACGTACCGGAAGGTCATGACGTTGTCGGCCATGGTGAGCGCGTCGGCGTAGCGCAGGTCGATCTCCTGCTGGCCGGGCGCGCCCTCGTGGTGGCTGAACTCCACCGAGATGCCCATCGCCTCCAGCGCCTCGATGGCGTGCCGGCGGAAGTGCGGCGCGGTGTCGTGGCTGGCCTGGTCGAAGAAGCCGCCGTTGTCGGCCGGCACCGGCTCGCTGCCGTCGTTGTTGAGCTCGCGCAGCAGGAAGAACTCGATCTCGGGGTGCACGTAGCAGGTGAAGCCGGCCTCGCTGGCCCGTGACAGCGTCCGCCGCAGCACGTGGCGCGGGTCGGCCCAGGACGGCGAGCCGTCGGGCATGGCGATGTCGCAGAACATGCGGGCCGAGTAGTGGCCGCCGTCCGCGGCCTCCCAGGGCAGCACCTGGAAGGTGGAGGGGTCGGGCTTGGCCACCATGTCGGACTCGTAGACGCGGGCGAAGCCCTCGATGGCCGAGCCGTCGAAGCCGATGCCCTCGGAAAAGGCGCCCTCGAGCTCGGCGGGCGCGACCGCCACCGACTTGAGATATCCGAGCACGTCGGTGAACCACAACCGGACAAACCGGATGTCGCGTTCCTCCAACGTGCGCAGCACGAACTCCTGCTGGCGGTCCATGAGCGCAGCGTAGGCAGCCTTCGTTAACGGCATGTTTCGGGGGCCCGCCACTTCGAGTGAGCTTGCCCCCGTCGGGCACAGCGAGTACGACGTAGCGACGCCGTCAGTCA
Source organism: Kutzneria sp. NPDC051319 (assembly GCF_040682195.1). Classification (NCBI taxonomy): domain Bacteria; kingdom Bacillati; phylum Actinomycetota; class Actinomycetes; order Pseudonocardiales; family Pseudonocardiaceae; genus Kutzneria; species Kutzneria sp. NPDC051319. The sequence goes on from NZ_JBFBAM010000049.1 coordinate 5,874, forward strand.
CCGATCGGCCAGCGGATCAGGCCAGTGGATCAGGGAGGGGCAGGCATGACCAGCAGCGCCACCGAACCCCGGCAGCGCCTCACGCCCGACCAGCGCAACTCGTTCACCGCGGCCCTGCTCGGCTGGTCGATGGACGCCTTCGACTACTTCCTGGTCGTGTTGGTCTACGCCGACATCGGCAAGGAGTTCGGCGTCTCGCTCACGCAGATGGCCTTCCTGACCACCGTCACGCTGCTCATGCGGCCGGTCGGCGCGTTCCTGTTCGGGCTGTGGGCCGACCGGGTCGGCCGCCGCGTCCCGCTGATGACCGACGTCATCTTCTACTCGATCGTGGGCTTCCTCTGCGCCTTCGCGCCCAACTACACCGTGCTGCTCATCCTGCGCCTGCTCTACGGCATCGGCATGGGCGGCGAGTGGGGCCTGGGCGCGGCGCTGGCCATGGAGAAACTGCCGGCCGAGCGGCGCGGCTTCTTCTCCGGCGTGCTTCAGCAGGGCTACTCGATGGGCTACCTGCTGGCTTCGCTGGCCTACCTGGTGCTGCACGGCTGGGCCGGGCTGTCGTGGCGGTGGCTGTTCGCGCTCAGCGTCATCCCGGCGCTGATCAGCCTGCTGATCCGGGCCCGGGTCAAGGAGTCCGAGGTCTGGGAGACCACGCAGCAGAAGCTCAAGGCCCACAACACTTCGCTACGCAAGGTCATCTTCACCAGGCCGGTGCTGCGCCGGTTCGCGTACCTCGTGGTGCTCATGACCGCCTTCAACTGGATGAGCCACGGCACGCAGGACGTGTACCCGACCTTCCTCAAGGCGACCGAGCACGGCGGGGCCGGCCTGTCGGCCACGACGGCCGGCTGGATCGCGATCATCTACAACATCGGGGCCATGATCGGCGGCACCGTCTTCGGCACGCTGTCCGAACGCTACGGCCGTCGCTACACGATCGTGTTCTGCGCGGTGATCGGTCTGCCGATCGTGCCGCTGTTCGCCTTCTCCACGACGGCGGCGTGGCTGTGCGTCGGGTCTTTCCTCATGCAGGTCGCGGTCCAGGGCGCGTGGGGCGTCATCCCCGCGCACCTCACGGAGATGTCCCCCGACGCCATTCGCGGCTTCTATCCGGGGGTGACCTACCAGCTGGGCAACTGCCTGGCCGCGTTCAACCTGCCGATCCAGGAGTCGATCGCGTCCAGCCACGGCTACCCGTTCGCGCTGACCATCACCGTGATGCCGGTGCTCGCGATACTGGCGGTGCTGACCTTCTTCGGCAAGGAGGCCAAGGGAATCCGGTTCGGCACGACCGTCGGGGCGGCGCCGACCACTTAGGACGAACACCTCGGGTCGGCGGCCGGCAGCTTCAGGCTCACGAGATAGTCCACGCCCACCTGGTCGACGCAGTCGCTGCCCTGGAGGAAAGCGGTGTGCTGGGTGCTCTGGTAGGTCAGCAGGAACCCGCCGAGGGCCTTGGCCAGGTTGACGCCGGCCTGGTAGGGCGTGGCCGGGTCGTTGGTCGTGGAGATCACGAGCGTCGGCGGCAGGCCCGCGGCCTTGGGCAGGTGAGGCTCGCTCGTGTTGGGCACGGGCCAGTACGAACAGGCGTCGCCGGACGAGGTCGTGGGCAGCGGCTCGCCGTTGTCCAGGAAGGGGGCGGCGGCGGTGGCCCGGCGTTCGGCGTCGAGCTGCGCGGCCTGGTCCTTGGACTGGGGGTTGTCCACGCACTGGATGGCGGTGAACGCGTCCTGCTCGTTGGAGTACTTGCCGTCGGTGTCCCGGCCGTCGTACAGGTCGGCCATGGTCATCAGCGTCAGCCCGAGGCCCCGCTTCAGCTGCACCAGGCCGCTGTTCAACGTCTCCCACAGCTGCTGGGTGTAGAGCGCCTGGATCGTGGCGATGGTGGCGTCGCCGTAGGCCAGCTTGCGGCCGTCGCCGGTGTCCACCGGGTTCTTGATCAGCGGGATCACCAGGTCGTGATAGGCCTGCACGGCCTTGCCGGCGTCCCGGCCCAGCGCGCAGTCCTGGCGTTGCACGCACCAGGCCGTGAACTGGTCGAACGCCTTCTGGAAGCCGGCCGACTGGGCGACTTCGGCGTCGGTCGGGCTCTGCGTGGGATCGACGGCGCCGTCCAGCACCAGGGCCCGCACATTGGCCGGGAAGGCCTCGGCGTAGGTGGTGCCGAGAAAGGTGCCGTACGAGTAGCCGAGATAGGTCAGCTGCTTGTCGCCCAGGGCCGACCGCATCACGTCGAGGTCCTTGGCCACGTCACGGGTGCCGATGTTGGCCAGCAGGTCGGCGCCGCTGCGCTGGGCGCATTTCGCCGTGTAGTCATGCAGCTGCGCGACCTGCTTGGCGGTGCCGGCGGGCGATGTGTCCTCGATGTCGTCGGCCCGCTGCTTGTCGCGTTCCGCGTCGGTCAGGCAGTGCACCGACGGCTCGCTGGCCCCGATGCCCCGCGGGTCGAAGCCCACGAGGTCGAACCGGCGGCCGAGTTCGTTGCCGCCCACCGCGGAGGCCAGCGACGCGGCGGCGTCGATGCCCGAGGCGCCGGGGCCGCCCGGGTTGACGAACAGCGTGCCGATGCGCTGGCCGGCATCGGAGGCCTTGCGGCGCAGCAGTCCCAGGGTGATCGTCTTGCCGTCGGGCTTGGCGTAGTCCAGCGGGACGGTCAGCCGGGCACACCTGAGCTCGGGGCTGGCGGCGAACGTCTTCCGGTCGGTCTCCGAGCTGGCGTAGTCGTCGCACGCGCCCCAGCCCAGCTGCTGGCCGTAGAAGCGTTCGAGGCCGGCGGGGACCGGGCCGGCCGGGCCGGGCTTCTCGAAGGTGACGCCCGCGACGGCCTGACCGCCCGACACGGATGTGCAAGCGCCGGCCGCCAGCGCCGTCACGGCGAGTAGCGCTACCAACGGCACGGGGTGAGAACGACGAGGGCGCACCCGTCGATCGTGCCATCTGGTGACTCCGAATGAGGGAAAGGTCCACAACCGGCGCGAGCCGTGGGTGATCCTTGCGCCACAGATTCCGTCGGGCTCTCGGGGGTGTGAGGGAGGATGAGGTCATGCCGCAACTGCGCATCGCTCTCGCTCAGGTCAACCCCCAGGTAGGCGACCTGGCCGGCAACGCCGACCTGGTCGTCGAGTGGAGCCGCAAGGCCGCCGAGTCCGGCGCCCACCTGGTGGCGTTCCCGGAGATGGTGCTCACCGGCTACCCCGTCGAGGACCTGGCGCTGCGGCAGTCCTTCGCCCGCGCGTCCCGGACCGCGGTCGACGAGCTGGCCGGGCGGCTGGCCGACGCGGGTTGCGGCGATCTGCTGGCCGTCGTCGGCTACCTGGACCGCGACGAGGCCGGGGTGCGCAACGCGGCGGCGCTGATCCACCAGGGCAAGGTCGTCGCCCGGTACGCCAAGCACCACCTGCCCAACTACGGCGTGTTCGACGAGTACCGCTACTTCGTGCCCGGCAGCAAGCTGCCCATCCTGCGGTGGCACGGCGTGGACATCGGCGTGGTGATCTGCGAGGACATCTGGCAGGACGGCGGCCCGATCGCCGCGCTGGGGCAGGCCGGCGTCGACCTCGTCGTCTGCGTCAACGGCTCGCCGTACGAGCGGAACAAGGACGACCACCGGGCCGAGCTGGTCGCGCGGCGGGCGGCCGAGGCCGGGGCGCCGATCGCCTACGTGAACATGGTCGGCGGCCAGGACGAGCTGGTGTTCGACGGCGATTCGCTGGTCATCGACGCCAAGGGCGAGCTGCTGGCCCGGGTGCCGCAGTTCGTGGAGGAGCTCCTCGTTCTCGACCTGGACCTGGCGGCCGGCACCAGCACCTCGGTCGAGCCGGTCGACGGCTTCGAGGTGAGCCGCCTGACGCTGGACGCGGTGGAAATGCCGGCGTACGAGCCACTTCCGGCTCCCCCGCTCGCGGCGCCGCTGCCCGACTGCGCCGAGGTGTGGGGCGCGCTGGTCACCGGCCTGCGGGACTACGTCCACAAGAACGGTTTCCGCTCGGTGGTGCTGGGGCTTTCCGGCGGCATCGACTCGGCCGTCGTCGCCTCGCTGGCCGTCGACGCCCTGGGGGCCGATGCCGTGTACGGCATTTCGATGCCGTCCTCGTACTCGTCGGACCACTCGAAGTCGGACGCGGCCCTGACGGCGGAGATGACCGGGCTGCACTACGACACGCAGCCGATCGAGAACATGGTGCGGGCCTTCGTCGACCAGCTCGATCTCACGGGTCTGGCCGAGGAGAACATCCAGGCCCGCTGCCGTGGCATGACGTTGATGGCGCTGTCCAACGCCCACGGGCACCTGGTGCTGGCCACCGGCAACAAGACCGAGCTGGCCGTCGGCTACTCCACCATCTACGGCGACGCGGTCGGCGGCTTCGCGCCGATCAAGGACGTGCCGAAGACGCTGGTGTGGGAGCTGGCGTGGTGGCGCAACGCCGAGGCCGAGCGGCGGGGCGAGGTGCCGCCGATCCCGGAGAACTCCATCACCAAGCCGCCGTCGGCCGAGCTGCGGCCGGGCCAGGTCGACGCCGACTCGCTGCCCGACTACGAGCTGCTGGACCGGGTGCTCGACCAGTACGTGGAGGGCGACCACGGCTACTCCGACCTGCTGGCCGGCGGCTTCGACCCGGCGCTGATCGAGCGGGTGCTGACGATGGTCGACCGGGCCGAGTACAAGCGGCGGCAGTACCCGCCGGGCACCAAGATCAGCCTGAAGGCCTTCGGGCGGGACCGGCGGCTGCCGATCACCAACTCCTGGCGTGAGCACGCCACGGCACTGGTCTGAGGGTGATCTTGCTGGTCGGCCCGGGTGTGTGAAGCTGCTCGCAGGAGCGGGCCGGACCGGGGTCGGCGGTGTCACCCTTGTCCCGTAACACCATCCACATGACCCAGGGACCCGCCAGTGACGGGCCTTGAGGGAAGGACGGTCGGGACAATGACGTCTGCCGAAGTCACGGCGCCCTACGGCAACGGGGCCTCCAGCGCCAAGCCGGCGCGCAAGGTCCGCATCCACCACCTGCAGGAGCTGAAGGACCGCGGCGAGCCGTGGCCCATGCTCACTGCCTACGACATGTACACGGCCGGGCTCTTCGACGAGGCGGGCATCCCGGTGCTGCTGGTCGGCGACTCCGCGGCCAACAACGTCTACGGCTACGACACCTCGCTGCCGGTGACCGTGGACGAGATGCTGTTCCTCACCCGGGGCGTGACGCGGGCGGTGAAGCACGCCCTCGTGGTCGCCGACCTGCCGTTCGGCTCCTACCAGGTATCGGTGGAGCAGGCCGTGACCACGGCGGTCCGGTTCATGAAGGAGGGGCGGGCCCACGCCGTCAAGCTGGAGGGCGGCCGTCGATTCGCGCCGCACGTCGAGGCGATCGTGGCGGCCGGGATTCCGGTGATGGGCCACATCGGCTTCACCCCGCAGAGCGAGCACCAGCTCGGCGGCTACCGCGTGCAGGGCCGTGACGAGAAGGGCGACGACGTCCTCGCCGACGCGGTGGCGTTGGAGCAGGCGGGGGCATTCGCGGTGGTGTTGGAGATGGTGACGGCCGAGGTCGCCAAGCGGGTGACCCACGAGCTGCGGATTCCCACCGTGGGGATCGGCGCGGGCCCCGACTGCGACGCCCAGGTCCTGGTCTGGACCGACATGGCCGGCATGCGCCGCGGCAAGATGCCCCGATTCGTGAAGCAGTACGCCGACATGGCGTCGGTGCTGGGCACTGCGGCCAGCGATTTCGCCTCGGAAGTGCGGAACCGGGCGTTCCCCGGTCCGGAACACTCTTTCCACTGAGGCAGCCGGTGGGCCTTAACGTCGTTAAGGCCCACCTTTGCGCGGTTAGATGTCGGTGACGCGCAGACCGGCGTGCGCCTTGTACCGGCGGTTGATGGCGATGAGGTTGGCGGTCAGCGCCTCGATCTGACCGGCGTTGCGCAACCGGCCGCCGTACACGCCACGCATGCCGGGAACGGTGTCGGCCAGCGCGCGGACCAGGTCCGTGGCCTCGCGGTCGTCGCCCAGCACCAGCACGTCGGTGTCGACCTTCTCGACCTCGGGGTCGCCGAGGTGCACGGCCGAGACGTGGTGGAACGCCGCCGTGACGCGGGAGTCCGGCAGCAGGGCCTCGGCCTGCTGGGCGGCGCTGCCCTCGTCGATCTTCAGGGCGAACGGGCCCTGCTTGTCGAAGCCGAGCGGGTTCACGCAGTCGATCACGATCTTGCCGGCCAGCGCCTCACGTAGGGACGCCAGCAGGTCGCCGTGGCCCTCCCACGGGACGGCGACCAGCACGATGTCGGCCTGCCGCGCGCACTCGAGGTTGTCGGCGCCGGCGACGTGGCCGACACCGGCGAGCTCACGCAGCTCGCCGGCCGTGGCCTCGGCCCGGTCGGCGCTGCGGGAGCCGATGACGACCTTCAGGCCGGCCTTGGCCCACCGGAACGCAAGACCCTTGCCCTGGGGACCGGTGCCACCGAGCACACCCACTGTCAGGTCACCGATTTCAGTCACGATCTTCCTCTCCGAAAAACCTCTCGAAGGACACCTTGCGTCGTGTGGTGTCCGCCTCGACGAGCCGAACCCTGATCCGCTCGCCCTCGGGTAGCTCCGCCCCGGTGCACTTGGCCATCACCGGCGGTTCGGTCACGAAAACCTCGCCGGCGGCGGCCTCGGACCGCAGCACCACGGCGTCGAAGACATCGCCCACACGGTCGGCCAGCACCCAGGCCTCGACCTGGTCGAGGCAGGCCCGTTCGACCTTGGCGGCGATCGTGTCCGAGGCGGACATCAGGTGCGGCAGCTCCGGCAGCGCGGCGCGGACCCACGCCGGGACATCGGCGCCGGCCACGACGGCGAGGCAGCATTCCGTCGCGAACCGGTCGACCAGCCGCCGCAGCGGGGCCGTGACGTGGGCATAGGGGGCTCCGACACCGGCGTGGGAAGTCACCGTGGGCTCGGAGCCGTCGAAGGCGGTGTAGCCGGCGCCGCGAAGCAGGCGCGTGGCGGCGACATACATCGCCAGCGACTCGGGTCGGTTCGGGTCGAGGCCGGCCAGCAGCCGGGCCGGGCTCTCGCCCTCCGGCCACTCCACCCGGGATGCCGTCGCCGCGCGATGCAGCCCGGACACGGCGTCGACGTCGGCCGACGGCAGCGTCCGGAGCACGCCCACCTGGGCGTCAATCATGATCTTGGCCGCGCACATGCCCGTGAGCAGGGAGATCTCGGCGTTCCAGGCCTCGACGTCGGCCCGCAGCCGCACCCGCAGCGTCCACTCGCCGTCGCCGGACGGACTGATCTGCTGCTCGGGCAGCTGAAGCTCGACGGCCCCCCGCTCGGCTGCCATGGCCCGGCGCAGCCGGCCGACCTCGGGCAGCAGGGCGACCGACGGGTGCGGAGTCCCCGCGGCCAGGCTGGCCTGCACGGACTCGTAGTCGAGCCGGGAGACGGAGCGCACGAGCGCGCGCCGGACGACCACGCCCTCGGGATTGCCGTCCGGATCGAGGTCGATCGTCCACAACACCGACGGGCGGACCTGGTCGGGCAGCAGACTCGCGGCGCCCTCGGACAACACCGGCGGGTGCAGCGGAACCGTGCCGTCGGGCAGGTACAGCGTCTGGCCCCGGCGCTTCACTTCCTGGTCGAGCGCGCCGCCCGGCGGCACGAAACCGCCCAGGTCGGCGATGGCGTAGTGGACGCGGTAGCCGCGCTGCCGGCGTTCGATCAGGACGGCCTGGTCAAGGTCCTTGGAACCCGGCGGGTCGATCGTGACCAGCGGCAGTGCTCGGGCATCGAGGCGGGGGCCGCCGCGGACCTCGTCCAGCGCCTGCTCGGCCTCCACCAGTGCGGCCGCCGGGAAATCCTCACGCAGCCCGAACTCGCTCCGGATCGGAGCGAAGTCCCGCCCGCCACTGGTTGTGACCGTCCTGGACACCACACCGGAAACCTTAGACAACCGGCTCCGGGAATGTCGTTCTCAGAGGTCCACAACGTCGCGTCGCCGGCCGGATGTCACCAAGATCACCAGTTCTTTCGTTCCGGCGCGGACGGGTAGTGATACTCCGGCCGGGTATGGCCGCCGGGTGGGGTGGCCGGACCGGGCTGCGCCGGACCGGGCTGGACCGGGAAGCCACCGGGCGGGGTGGGCGGCGGTCCAGGCTGGGTCTGGCCGTGCTGCGCCGGGCCGTGCTGCGCCGGGCCGTTCTGGGTCGGGCCGTGTTGGACCGGACCGTTCTGCGCCGGACCGGGCTGGGCCGGGAGGCCGACGGGCGCCGAGTGCGGCGACATGCCGGCGGGCTCGACGCGGCCGTGGCGGTTGTGCGGGATCGGGTCGAGCACCGAGACCAGCGCGGTCGTCTGCTCCGGATTGTCGATCGGGGCGCCGTTGCGGCCGCGGTAGACGATCTCGCCGTCGGAGTCGATCTCCATCAGGTAGCCGGCCTCGGCCAGCTGCTCCTCGTCCAGGTCGACCAGCCGCTCGTAACGCGACGGCACGACCCGGTAGACCGGCCACTGGAGGTGGCCGTAGGCCTGGTGGAACTGCGACAGCAGGGTCGCGAACTGCTGCTGCCACGGCAGCGGCATGGACTCGGCCAGCGACCGGGGCAGCACCGCGTAGCCGGCGTCGACGCCCTGGTTGGTGGAGTTCAGGTAGTCGCGCAACGGTGTGCTCGACGCGGGTCGACCGGCCGGCCGCGGAATGGGCTCGGGCGTGAATTTCATGGACGCCTCCTGCTACACGCCGGGCCGTACGGCCTGGGGGACGACCTCGGCCTCGGTGAAGCTGAACGGCCGGATGTGGATCGGGATGCCGAAGTCCTGCGCCTCGATGATCTTGTGGTCGCCGAGGTACATGGCCACGTGGTGGATGGTGGCCGGATTGCTCTTGTCGGTGGCCAGGAACACCAGGTCGCCGGGCTGGGCCTGGTCGACCGGCAGCATCGAGCCGGCGTGGTATTGGTCGGCGGCCACCCGGGGCAGCTGGATCCCGGCCGAGAGATAGGCCTGCTGCATGAGACCGGAGCAGTCGTAGCCGACCGGCCCGTTGCCGCCCCAGATGTAGGGCTTGCCCAGCTGCTGCTGGGCGTAGGCGATGGCCTTGGCCGCGGCCTGGTTGGCCGGCAGCACCAGGCTGGCCAGATTGGCCTGCTGGCCGCAGCCGGTCGGGTCGGCCACGTCGCCGACGGTCTTGATCAGATCGGCGGCCATCGCCTCCCACTTGTCGTAGGCGTCGGGGAAGGCCGAGCGCTCGACGGACTGCGCGGCGTCGCCGGGGCGCATCTGCTGCCAGTTGGGGATCTTGGTCAGCACGTCGTAGAACTTGTTGATGGCGTAGCTGGGATCCAGCAGCTGGGCCTCGGTGCCCCAGCCCATGGTGAACCGCATCTGGAAGATGCCGCGGGAGTCGGGGCCGGCCACGTCGCCGTGGGTGACGTTGGTCAGGCTGGACTCCTGCATGCCGGCCTGGATGGCGGCCTGCCAGGCCAGCGGCGGCAGCTGGCGCTGCTTGCCGATCGAGATGATCTGGGCGGCGATGCCCCGCTGGTCCGCGCTCAGCCGGCCGGCCTGCCCCTCGCCGGCCGCCGCGTCGCCGACGGCGTCGGCCCACGGCCCGATCGCGGCGTTGCAGGTGGCCATGCGGAACAGGCTCAGCGCCTGCTGTTCGTTGGTGACCACGGAGGTCACCGTCAACGTGACCAGGAACAGCCCGGCCACCAGGCCGACCGCGACCCCGACGATGATCCAGACCTTCATGTCAGCCGGCCTTGTCGTACTTGGAGACCCGCCACCCCTGGCTCGGGGTGGTGATCACCGTGACCTGGATGGTGCCGCCGTCGGTCGACACGTCGGCCACGACCGAGCTGGTGGTCGAGTCGACGGAGACGGCCGCGCCGGTGACCTTGGTGGCCGGCACGTTGGCCGGGTCCACCGAGCCCATCTGGGGCAGGAACTCGTCGGTCGTGTACGGCTTGAGCTGGTCCAGCCACTGCTGGGCGGTGATGCCGGCGGGGTGGTTGACCCACGCCTTCACCCACTTCAGCGCCACGTCCAGGGCCTGCGGGGACGGCGGCGCGGGCGTCGGGTTCAGCAGCGGCGAGGTCAGCCGGGTCTGGGCCGTCGTGGTGGTCGTGGTCGGCGACTGGCCCGACGACGAGCCGGTGGCGCCCGCGCTGTCGGTGGTCGTGTCGCCGGCCGGCTGCGCCGAGCCGCTCGACGGGGCCTTCGGAATGACCGACGCCACCACGATGCCCAGCGCGACAACGATGATCACGAACGTGATCAGGTGCCGCGGCGAGCGCAGCGGCCAGCCCCACAGCTTGCGATACACCGCGGACCGGCCACGGTTGGTGCGGATCGGCATCGGTTACCCCCTCTCGCCCCGGCCGTACTGCGGCCCGTCCGGCTCCGCGACCTCGAGCCCGCGCGACGGGCGGTAGATCATGTGCACCGGCCGCCCGGCGATGACTTCCACCTCGGCCCGCCGCGGCTCGGCCTGCGGCCGCTGACCGCTGACCACCTGCGACGGCACGATCACGGCGTCCTCGCCGCGCCGTTCCCAGCTCCGGTCGACGACCGGCGGCGTGTCGACGGTCCGCGACGCCATCGGGCCGACGATCCCGCCGCCGCCCGACGGCAGCGCCGCCGCCCCGCCGCCGCCCGACGACAGGGCCCGGGTGCTGCCGGCCGCGAGCTGTGTGCCGTTGACATCGAGGCGCTGCGCCGTGGCGAGCACCGGGTTCGACGCCTCGGGCCGGTACCGGCGGCCACCACGCTGGGCGGCGGCGATCTCCGGCGGCAGGTGCTCGCCGTCACGGACGTTCTCCCAGAAGGCGTCCTGGGCCGAGGTGTCCGTCCGGCGGCCACGCATGCGGGCCCACAGGCCGCCGCCCGCGCCGGCCAGGTTGGACCCCATGGTGCCGACGGACAGCTGCACCATCTGCATCATCCGGCGACCGGGTTTGCCGATCATGAAGAAGGCGAAGGTGACCAGGCCGGCCAGCAGGATCTGGGCCAGCAGCGGCAGACCGTGGGCCGGGTCGAAGATCCACACCAGCACCAGCGTGTCCAGGCCGGCCAGCGCGGAGATGACCACCACGTTCAGCAGCGCGGCCCCGGCGGCCCGGCCGATCTTGCGCAGCAGGTCGGGGAAGACGATGGAGGCCAGGCCGATGAGCGGACCGGCCAGCACCACCATTCTCAGCAGCACCTGCGCGAGCAGAATGGCCGCCTTGGCCAGCAGCTGGAAAAGGGAGAAGGCCAGCGCCTGGAACAGCGCGAGGAAACCGTCGCCGATCCGGCTGCCGTCGGTGCCGTCGAAATAGCCGGTGACATTCCCGAGCTTGCCGCGGATATCCACGAACTGCTGCTTCTTGGCGTTCGAGTTGTTCGCGTCGGCGTCCTTGCCGGCGTTCACCTCGGCGATGCTGAACGCCTGCGCGCCGACCAGGTCCCGGCCGAACTGGGTGGCCTGCGGGGCGTCCGGATCCCCGAACTCGCCGCGCAGCCAGTTCCGGTAGACCACGTTGGTGTGCAGCATCGTCGGCAGCGAGTTGGCGCTGCTGCCCAGGCCGACCTCGCTGAGGAAACCGGCCTGGATCTCCGAGGTGCCGAAGATCAGCACCTTGTCCAGCACCTCGGTGTACACCAGCGGCGTCAGATAGGCCGCGGACGCCAGCCACAGGCCGGCCAGCGCCCAGGTGGTCCGCTTGCCGATGGCCGCCAGGTCGCCCTTCCATATCTGCCGGAAGAGCAGAATCGCCAGCCCCAGCGCGGCCAGCGCGAACAAGGGCGCGAACACCCCGTTGTAGAGGGCCTTCGTGCCGTTGGCCACGATGTCGTCCAGCGGGCCGGTCAGCAGATTGCCGGTGATGACGTAGTGCAGGCCGTTGGTCGCGCCGACCATCACCTTGGCCACGTTGAACAGCTGATTGCCGAACCACGTGTCGATCTCGGAGTTCGAGCCCGTCACCGCGGTGATCGAGCCGCAGTTCGGGTTGTAGACGTGCCAGGTGAGGCCGGCATAGCGGTAGTCGAAGTACACCGAGCCGGGATCGCCGTGCAACGCCAGCTGCTTGGACGGGTCCAGCGCGCCGACGAAGCCCAGGTCGGGTCGTTCCGGGTTGGGGGCGCAGTCGGTCGGCGCGGCCATCGCCGGCGAGCCGATGAGCGCCTGCATGGCCAGCAGCGCCCCGACCACCACCACCGCGCGGCCACGACGGCCACGGCGGAGCAGCCGCCACGCCAGAACTGCCAGCGTGGCGGCGAAGGCGACCAGCAGCAGGGCCGTCATTCCTGCTGGCCCCTTTGGTGCGGCGGCACCTTGACCAGAGCCTCCCGATCCGGCCGGCCCTGCGGCACCTCGGCCTCGTCGATGAGGCCGACCTCCAGCTCGGCGGCGAGCTCGTCGTCGTAGTCGTCGTAGCCGTTCTCGATGCCGTCCTCGGGCGGCATGCCGCTCTCCAGGCCCTCCGGCGAGGGCACGGCCGGCAGCTCGGCCAGCGGCTTCGCGCGCTCGTTGCGCTGGGCGTCCGGCGTGGTGTCCATGGCCGTGCGCAGCGCGCCGAGGTGGGGCCCGGAGAAGTCGATCCGGATCCGCTCGACGCCGCCCGCGCCGTCGCCGAACACGAACTGCCGGGGGGCGGTGTCGCGTTCGGTGCCGTTGCGGTGCGAGCCGGGACGACGGCCGAGGCTGGCGATGACCTGCTCGTAGCCGGCGCCCACGGGCACCTTGAGCAGGCGCAGCGCGTCGGCCTGGGCCTCGTCGTCGTCGAGGCGGCCGACGAAGACCGAGTCGAGCAGGGCGACGAAGCCCTGGATCTTGAGGAAGTCGGCCGGGATCTGGCTGGACAGCATGACCCGGACGTTCCACTTGCGGGAGTCACGGGCGAACCGGTTCATCAGCACCCGGCCGGTCGGCACCTCGGACAGGAAGAACGCCTCGTCGATCCAGACGCCCTTGCGCATGTCCTTGGGCCGCTCGTAGACCGACCGCTGGGTCAGCCACGCCGCCAGGTTGAGCATCTCGACGCCGAGCGCCTCGCCGTCGGTCCAGTGCTCGCGGCCGACGCCGTCCTTGGGCAGGGTCAGCCCGGCCATGGTGAGCACGGTGAGCCGGTCGTCGCGGGTCTCGGAGTACGGGTCGAGGCCGTGCTCGGGGATGAGCAGCGACATCCGCTCGCGCATCTCGTCGAGGAAGTCGGCCACCACGACGGCGTGCTCGTGATGCTCGCTGGCGTCCCGCCGCAGGGCCTCGAACACCAGGCCCGGATGCGCGTCGGGACGGCCGCCGACCATGCGGACGGCGCGCAGCAGCACGATCCGGGTCTGCGGCAGGCGGGCCACCTCGTAGGGCAGCAGGCCGGACAGCACGTCCAGCACCAGCCGACGCCGGGTGGCGGCGGCCAGCGCCTTCTCCCGCCGCCAGGCCCGCTCCGGGTCCTCCTCGTCGAGGAAGTGCTCCAGCAGCGGCTCGGCGACCACCCGGTACGGGTTGAGGATGCCGGGCTGGGCGTTGAGCAGGTTGATCGGACGCGCGTACGGCTTCAGCTCGGGCAGCTCGCACAGCGCGGCCAGCGGACCGGACGGGTCGAGCAGCGTCCAGTACGCGCCGGAGCGCAGCGTCTTGTAGACGATGCCGCCGCCGAGGAACGACTTTCCGCCACCGAGGCCGGCGACCATCGCGGTCAGGCCGGACCCGTCGCGGACCTCCTGCGCCATCCACGGGTCCCACGCCACCGGGCGCCGGGTCGCGGTGCAGGTCTCGCCGAGCAGGATGCCGCGCCGGTCGCCGACCTCGGCGGTCGCGGTCGGCACGGCCGAGGCCGCCCACACCACGGAGCCGCGCCGCAGATAGGCGGCCGAGGCCAGCGGCTCGCCGGGGATGAACTCCCGGGCCATCGCGTACTGGGCCTCGGGGTGCTCGATGGCGACCTTCGGCTTGTACAGCTCCAGCAGGGTCTGGGCCAGCCTCAGCGCGTCACGCTGGGTGGAGCCGGACACGGCGAGCCGCCACCACGAGCGGACCCGGGTGCCCAGCGCGGTGAAGCCCGAGGTCATCTCGTCGTCGATCTCGAGCACCCGGCCGGCCTGGCGGACCAGCGACTGCGGCGGCTCCAGGTCGTGCTCGTCGGTGTAGTGCCGGACCTGCGAGCGCACCTTGTTCATCTGGCGCTGGAGCTCGCCGCCGACCTCCTCGGGCCGTCGCACGTAGATGCGGGCCGACCACTCCACCGACGCCGGCAGGCGGTCCGCGCGCTGCACCCACGGGTCGTCGATCTCGGGGATCTGCAGGCCGTGCATGGGGCCGACGGTGAGCACGCAGACGTGTCGCCCGACACCGGCGTTGGACCCGGTGCGGCCACGCACGGTGACGGTCGGCGAGTACGGCTCCTGGTAGAAGTCGGCCGCGTCGGTGAAGCTGGCCAGGTCCTCCGGCTCCCAGGTGTCGGACGGCACGGCCGGCATGTTGCGCGGCGCGGGGAGCCCGAGCGAGCACGAGCGGTGCATCAGCCAGGACATCTCGTCGGCGCTGACCGGGCGGCCCTCCAGGCCGGCCGAGCCGATCACCTGGTCCAGGTACTCGACCTCGCTGTCCAGGGCGACCAGCTCGGCGTCCACGGCCGCGGGGAAGACGCGGCGCAGCAGCGGGGCGGCCCGCTCGACGGCGCGGTCCACGACGTTGCGGACCTGCACCTGGACGCCGAGGTAGACCTCCTTCTCCGCCATCGAGCGGCCCATCAGCTGCTGCTGCTCGCCGATCATGTAGTCGTCGAAGGACAGCCCACCGGGCGCGTCCGGCAGCCGGTTGAGCGCGTTGTGCACGTGCGCCTCGGCCCACATCCGGATCGGATAGGGCCGGGTCGTCACCCGCAGGTGCATCCAGCGGCCCTGCAGCTCGGCGTACTGGCCGGCGATGGCCGCGATCAGGTCCTGGCGCTGCGAGTCGGACCGGAACGACCAGCGCTGCGGCGAGAGCCGGTACCACGCGTAGACGTCCTGCCCGGTGCGCACCAGGTGGCCGTCGATACTGCGGACCGCGATGCTCGGCGTGTAGCTGGGGATCGCCTGCTCGCCGGGGAGCCGCCGTCCTCGTGTGCTGTACGCCCGCCTGTCGACCGGTAGCTCGGCGGCGGCATGCTGCGCCACGTGCTGCACCGAGCGGTTGTCACGGTCTCGCCGGCGTCCGAACACCGCGAACCTCCCTGGTACGACTGGCTGCCTGCCGGCGTGGTTGCTGTGTGTGCCGGCCGGGTGAGTTGTCCGCCGGCGGCAGCTGCCGCCGACCTGGCTTGGCCTGCGGCCGCTGGTCGCTGACCTTGATCCGGGTGGCGGTGAGCGCACCGCCGCTGCCGGTTGTGGACTGTCTGGGCGCGGTCAGCTCCCGCACCCACATGGTGATCACGGCGCCCAGGGGGCGCTCGTGGCTGATCCGCGAGCCGACCAGCCGGGTGATGACCACGGTGATCACCAGCGCCCACGCGACGCTGAAGAAGCCGAAGCCGATCCCGATCCGCCGCTCGACGGTGAGGGTGAGGAAGAACACGGCGAGGCCGATGCCCCAGGAGACGTACCGGGCGCGCCACGGGAACGTCGCCTTGGGCGGGCCGAGCCAGACGGCGTCGACCCGGTAGACCTCGTCGTCAGTGCGGATCCGCACGCCCGCTCACCCGGTGAACAGGCCGGCGAGCCACTTGCCGATGTCGACGCCCGCTCCCGTGATCGCGATACCGATGATGGCCAGCGCCACGATGACGCCACCGATGCGGCGCATGACACCAGCGTTGTCGCCCTTGCCGCCGCCCAGCCAGAGCAGCAGCAGCGCGACTGCGAGCAACAGCAGCGGCACGAGATTGCCGGTGATCCAGTTCTGGACGTTGGTGGTCTTGAGGGGCGTGTCGGCCACAAGGGTGATGAGGCTGCTGGTGGCGGTCATGTCCTACTCCGGAGTGCGTGGAGTGTTAACTGCCGGGGGGCGCCCCCGGTCGGCGCTGGCGAGTACAGCACGAGTGGTGGTGCCCGGCGTAGATGTCCCGGCCTGCTTGGCTGTCCCGGCTTGACTTGTCACAGTGTAGGGGTCGTCAGCGCCCTGGGTTGATCCAAAACGTTCCCCTCGGCCGCGTATTACGTCTAATCTGGCTCCACCCATCATCGGTGGCGAGGGCCGGATGGAGAACACGTGACACGGAATTCTCCCGCTTGCCGGAACAGTTCACCCGCTTGCGACAAAGCTCATCACACAGTGTGCGTCGACAACGGTAACACCGTGACAGACCTGACCTGTTCGGCTGACGGACCTGGCGACAGGGCCCGTGTGCTGCTGGACTTCGGTGACGGACGGCTCACCCCTCCTCAAGCAGGGATGTTCGCATGGCCCAGCAACCCGAGCTAGACCATGGCGAGGACGTCTCGCTGCACGCCGACCAGGCTACCGGCCGGAGCCGGGTCGCGGGCCGCCGGGTCCAGCGCACCGTGAACTTCGACCAGGAGGTCCTCGACCGCGCCCGGGCCGCCGCCGCGCACCTGGCCACCCACACGCCGGAGGCCGGCGTGCGCAGCCTGGCCGACATCGTCAACCCGGCCGTGGCCGAGCGCGTGGCCGAGCTGGAGGAGCGCTTCAACTCGGGCCAACCGTTCGAACCAGTCTTCCGCCTCCCGGCCGGTAGGCCACGAGAGTGGCAGTGACATGGCGCCGCCTTCGGCGCCGCGGCTCGGCCCCCGGGTAGCCGATGCCTCGCCCTTGCCGGATTTAGCCCGCCGCGTCGGCTTGGGTGGGGTGGGCGCGTGGGGTGGCGGCGGTCGAAATCCGGCAACCGGGCGAAGCACCGGCGGGGCCTCGCGCTCTCTGTCGGAGCACGAGCCCCTCACCAGGGGATGGGTGCGAACGAGTCGGCTTGTAAGCCGGATCCTGTACCTGGTTTGCGCCAGGCAGCGGCCATCCATCTTGGCCTGCCGTTGCCGGCAGGCTCCAGCGGCCTACCCGCAGGCATCGGGCGGGCAGCCCTCGAACGCCTGCGCAGGCGCCGCGTGCGGCGCCCTCTTGGCCTTGCTCCGGGTGGGGTTTACCTAGCCACCCCGGTCACCCGGGGTGCTGGTGGTCTCTTACACCACCGTTTCACCCTTACCCGGCCGCCTCGCGGCGTCCGGGCGGTCTGTTCTCTGTGGCACTGTCCCGCGGGTCGCCCCGGGTTGCCGTTAGCAACCACCCTGCCCTGTGGAGTCCGGACTTTCCTCGGCGGCGGACCGGGGCCCGCCGACGCGGCCGCCCTGCCGACTCGTCCGCGTCGCCCAGCCTAGTACGGGCCCGTCCCAGGGTCTGGAATGGGCTGGTCGACGCGTTGACCGTATTTGGGCTCCGTGCTCTACTCGCTGCATGGTCGCGGTTTTCCGACTCACCCGCCGTCGTCACGTGGATTTGGTCCGCGTCGCGGCGAGTGCCTGTCGAACCTGGTAGATCGTCCTCATTCTCCCCGTGATCCCGAGCGGGTTTCTTCTGTGTACGACACAAATTTCTGGAGAAGCCTTGTCCGAACACGTCGGATACGAGCCGGTGAAATTCGCCTACTGGGTGCCGAACGTCAGCGGCGGACTGGTCGTCAGCCGGATCGAGCAGCGCACCGACTGGGGCTACGACTACAACCGGAAACTGGCGGTGCTGGCCGAGAACAACGGTTTCGAGTACGCGCTGAGCCAGGTCCGCTACATCGCCGGCTACGGCGCGGCCTACCAGCACGAGTCCACGAGCTTCAGCCTGGCGCTGCTGCTGGCGACCGAGCGGCTCAAGGTCATCGCGGCGGTGCACCCGGGCCTGTGGCAGCCGGGTGTGCTGGCGAAGATGCTGGCCACGACCGATCACCTGTCAGGCGGCCGGGCGGCGGTGAACGTCGTCAGCGGCTGGTTCAAGGACGAGTTCACCAAGCTGGGCGAGCCGTGGCTGGAACACGATGAGCGTTATCGGCGGTCGGAGGAGTTCATCCGCGTGCTGCGGGAGATCTGGACGTCCGAGCACGCCGAGTTCCGCGGCGACTTCTACCGTCTGCACGACTTCGATCTGAAGCCGAAACCGCTGGCGAGCGAGGGCCGGCCGCATCCGGAGATCTTCCAGGGCGGCAACTCCACGGCGGCCCGCGCGATGGCCGGCCGGGTGTCGGACTGGTATTTCAGCAACGGCAAGGACTTCGACGGCGTCACCGAGCAGATCGCCGAGGTGAACGCGACCGCCGAGCAGCACAATCGACGCGTTCGATTCGGCTTGAACGGCTTCCTCATCGCGCGGGACACCGAGGCCGAGGCCAAGGAAGTGCTGCGGGAAATCGTGGCCAAGGCCGATGTCGAGGCGGTCGAGGGATTCGGCTCCGCGGTCAAGCAGGCCGGGCAGTCGACCGGCGACAAGACCGGGATGTGGCAGGACTCGACGTTCGACGACCTGGTCCAGTACAACGACGGCTTCCGCACCCGGCTGATCGGCACGCCCGAGCAGGTGGCGACGCGGATCGTGGAGTACCGGCGCCGCGGCGTCGACCTGCTGCTGCTCGGCTTCCTGCACTACCTCGAAGACGTCGAGTACTTCGGCCGCAAGGTGCTGCCGATCGTCCGCGAGCTGGAGGCGGACCTGGACAAGTCATCCGCGACGCCCGAACCGGTGCCCGCGAGCTGAACCACTCCCCTGCCTCGGTGCAGTGGCGGCAGCCGCTGCACCGAGGCGACCCAGGAGGTCGCCATGTCGACAGTGCTCTTGCTCTCCGGCAGCCCGTCGCCGGACTCCCGAACCGCGGTGCTGCTCGCGCACACCGGCGATTGGCTGGCCTCGCACGGGCACGAGGTGCAGACGCTGCACGTGCGCGAGCTGCCGACCTCGGCGCTGCTGACGTCCAACACCGAGCACCCGGCGATCCGGGCAGCGGTCAGCCAGGTGCACCGGGCCGATGGCGTGATCGTGGCCAGCCCGGTCTACCGCGCGGCCTACAGCGGACTGGTCAAGGCGTTCCTCGACCTGCTGGCGGACAACGCGCTGGCCCGGAAGGTGGTGCTGCCGCTGGCCACCGGCGGCACGCAGGGCCACCTCGTGGCGATCGACTACGCGCTGCGGCCGATGCTCACGGCCATGGGCGCGGACCGGCTGGTGCCGGGCTGCTTCGTGCTCGACCGGCTGATCCAGCCCGGCGACGACGGCGGCGCGATCGCCCCGGACGCGCGGGCGGCCGTCGACGGCGCGCTCGCAGGCTTCGACGAGGCGCTGAGCGCGACCCGGGAACGGCTGGCCGCCGCCTCCTAGCCCAGATACCCCTAGCCCAGGTGAGAGGTGTCGTTGAACAGCCGGACCGAGGCGTTGCCGTCGGGGTAGAACTCGGCGATCGACAGCGAGGCCGTGTCCAGGTGCAGCCGGTAGAGCAGGGACGGGCCGGCGTCCAGCGCCATCCGCAGCAGGCTCTTGATCGGCGTCACATGGCTGACGACGACGATCGTGCCGCCGCCGTACTTGGCGATCAGGTCGTCACGGCCGCGGCGCACCCGGCGGTGCACGGCGTCGAAGCTCTCGCCGCCGGGCGGCGCGACCGAGGTGTCGCCCAGCCACCGGCCGTGCAGCTCCGGATCGCGCTCGGCAGCCTCGCGGAAGGTCAGGCCCTCCCAGGCGCCGAAGTCGGTCTCGATCAGGCCGTCATGGGTGGTCAGCTCGACGCCGACCGCGTCGGCGACGGCCCGGCCGGTCTGCACGGTCCTGGTCAGCGGCGAGGCGACGACGGCCGCGATGTCCGAGACCTTGGCCAGCCGCTCGGCCGCGGCGGCGGCCTGCTGCTCGCCGAGCTCGCTGAGGGAGATCTCGCCGCGGCCGGAGTAGCGGCGCTCGACGGTCAGCGGCGTCTGGCCGTGCCGGAGCAGCAGGAACCGGGTCGGCGTGCCCTGCGCGCCGGTCCAGGCCGCCGGCGCCGTGGGCTTGGCGGCCGGCCTCGAAATGCCGGCCTGCTCGTCCATCGCCTCGTTGGCCAGCCGGTCGGCGTGCTTGTTGCGCTCGCGCGGGATCCACTCGTACGTCACCTCGGCGAAGCCGGCGACGAGCTGCTTGGCCTGGGCGTTGAGCGGCTGCATGGACGGGTGCTTGACCTGCCAGCGGCCGGCCATCTGCTCGATGACCAGCTTGGAGTCCATCCGCACGGCCACGGTGTCGGCCCCGAGCTCGCCGGCCGCGGTCAGCCCGGCGATCAGGCCCCGGTACTCGGCGACGTTGTTGGTGGTGGCGCCCAGGCCCTCGCTGCGCTCGGCCAGCACGTCGCCGGTGTCGGCGTCGAACACGACGGCGCCGTAGCCGGCGGGACCGGGATTGCCCCGGGACCCGCCGTCGGCCTCGACGATCACCTTCACAGGCCGGACTCCGCGGTCCGCACGAGGATGGCCCCGCACTCGTCGCAGGTCACGACATCGTCGGCGGCGGCCGCCTTGATCGTCGACATGGTGGTGCGGTCGATCTCGATCCGGCACGCGCCGCAGCGGCGGCCCCGCAGCAGGCCCGCGCCGATGCCGCGCTGCTTGCGCACCCGCTCGTACAGGCCGAGCAGGTCGGCGGCGAAGCCCTTGACCATGATCTCGCGCTCGGCGACCCGCTTGGACTCCGTGCTGTCCAGGTCGGCCAGCGCGGTGTCGCGGCGGCCCTGCGCGTCGGACAGCGCGGCCTGGGCCTTCTCCAGCTCGACGCGGGAGTGGTTGGTGTCGCCGTCGACCGCCTCGCGGCGCTCCATCAGCTCCAGCAGGTCGTCCTCCAGCACGCCCTGACGCCGCTGGAGCGTGGCCAGCTCGTGCTCAAGGTCGGACAGCTGCTTGGAGCTGACGTTGCCGTCGGCCATCAGCTTGCGGTCCCGGTCCTCGCGGGCCCGGACCTGCTCGATCTCGAGCTCCTGGCGGCGCACCTCGCGGTCCAGGTCGCCCAGCGAGGTCTCGACGGCCACCAGCGCGTCCCGCTTGGCCTGCACGGACTGCTCGGCCCCGGTGATCTCGGCCAGCTCGGGCAGCGTGCGCCTGCGGTGGTTCACCCGGCTCAGCTCGGCGTCGACCTCGGCGAGATCGAGCAGCCTGCGCTGGACATTGGCGTCAGCTTTCACTGGGTGCCCCCTTGAGGATCGTGCCGGTCGCTGCTCCGCGCGTGCAGAGTCCAGGGGTCCGTCCGGCGGGTGGAGACGAAGGTGTCGACGGTACCCGGCAGGGCGGCGGACACGACGTCCGCGGCCTGCTGGCACCAGGGCCATTCGCTGGCCCAGTGGGCGACGTCGACCAGCGCGGGCTGGTCGGCGCCGGGTTCGAGGTGCTCGCCGGCCGGGTGGTGGCGCAGGTCGGCGGTGACGTAGGCGTCCACGCCGGCCCGGGTGGCGTGCCCGAGGTAGGAATCGCCGGCGCCACCGGAAACGGCCACCGTGTGGATCATCCGGTCCGGGTCGCCGGCTGCGCGCACGCCCCACTCGGTGGCCGGCAACGCGTCGGCGACCCGCTGCACGAACACGGAGAACGGCTCGGCGGCGGGCAGTATTCCGATGCGGCCGATGCCGGTGCTGCTGCCGGGTTCGCGTGGGTCGAGGGGCCGCTCGACGGTCAGGCCGAGGGCCGCGGCGAACGCGTCGGAGACGCCGGGATCGGCGGAGTCGGCGTTGGTGTGGGCGCAGAACAGCGCGACGCCGGCCCGGATGAGCCGGTGCACGATGCGGCCCTTGGGAGTGTCGGCCGGGACGCCGTGCACGCCACGCAGCATCAGCGGGTGGTGGGCGACGATCATCTGCGCGTCTTCGTCCAGCGCCTGATTGACCGTCGCCTCGACGACGTCGACGCAGAACAGCACGCGCCGCACCGGTTCGGCCGGATCGCCGCAGACGAGGCCGACGGCGTCCCAGGACTCGGCGAACTCCGGCGGATAGGCGCGTTCCAGCGCGGTGACGACGTCCCCAACGGTCGTGGTCATGCCAGTACCTCACGCAGGGCGGTCAGGAGGGGCTCGGACTGTTCGGGCGTGCGGACGGCGATCCGGAGGTGGTCGGCGTCGAGCCCGGGGAAGGTGTCGCAGCGCCGCACGGCAAGGCCGCGTTCGCGGAGGGTGGTCCTGATGGACAGCCCGTCTTTGACGGTCAGCAACAGGAACGGGGCCGATGCCGGTTCGTTGACGTGAACTCCCGGCAGGTCGTTCAGCGCGCGGATCAGCTCGGCTCGATTCGTCTCGAACTCGGCGGCGGCCCGCTCGGCCTCGGCCAGGGCGGGCGGTTCGCTGCACGCGCGGAAGGCTTCTAGCGCAAGCGTGCCGACCGGCCACTGCGGCCGGTGCGCGGCCAGCCGCGCGAGCAGATCCGGCGCGCCGATCACGTAGCCGGCGCGCAGGCCGGGAAGCGCCCACATCTTGGTCAGGCTGCGGAAGACCAGCAGGCCGTCGGCGTCGCTGCCGGACAGCGATTCGCGCTCGCCGGGAACGGCGTCGATGAACGCCTCGTCGACGACGACCGTGCGGCCGGGCCTGGCCAGCGCCACCAGGTCGGCGGCGGGATGCAGCACCGAGGTCGGGTTGGTCGGGTTGCCGACGACAACCAGGTCGGCGTTCTCCGGCACGTCGCCCGGGTGCAGCCGATAGCCGTCCTCGGGCGACAGCTGGACGCGGTGCACGGGGACGCCGGCGTCGGTCAGCGCCACCTCGGGCTCCGTGAACGACGGATGCACGACGGCCGCCAGCTTCGGGCGCAGCTGCGGCAGCAGGGCAAAGCCCTCGGCCGAGCCGTTCAGCAGAAGCACCCGATCGTGTGGTTGTCCGTGACGGTCGGCGACCGCCCGCACGGCCGCGGCGTGATCGGCGGCGGACGGATAGCCGCCGATCCGGTCGAGCGCGGCGGCGAGCCGGTCGCGCAGCCAGCCCGGCGGGCGGGCCAGCCGCACGTTGACGGCGTAGTCGACCAGACCAGGCTCGGCGTCGACGTCCCCGTGGTGGCGCAGGAGCGCACGCGAGATCGATTGGCTGGTCATCGCGTGGAAGTCTAAGGGGGTGATGGTCAGCTTCATCTGCACCGGCAACATCTGCCGGTCCCCCATGGCCGAGTTGGTCTTCCGCGAGCACCTGCGGCGGGAGGGTCTGGCCGACGTCGTCGAGGTGAACAGCGCCGGCACCGGCCCGTGGCACGTCGGCGAGCCGGCCGACGAGCGGGCGCGACGGACGCTGGCGCGGCACGGGTACCCGACCGACCACGTCGCCGCCCAGGTCGACAACCGGCATCTCGGCGCGGATCTGCTGGTCGCGCTGGACAGCGGGCACGCGCGGACGGTGCGGCGCGTCGCCGACGCCCCGGAGCGGGTGCGGCTGCTGCGCTCGTTCGACCCGGACGCCGGCGAGGACCTCGACGTGCCGGACCCGTACTACGGCGACCAGGACGGCTTCGAGGAGGTGCTGGCCATGGTCGAGGCCGCAACACCCGGATTGATGACATGGGTTCGCGACAATCTGTGACGGAGGCCGTGGCGGAGATCACCGGTCTTGAGCCGGTCTCCGTGCACGGGTTGTCGTCGTCGGTGTGGGAGGTCGAGCTGGCCGACGGGGATCTGGTCGTCGCCAAGCGCACCGAGGGGGCCGAGGCCGAGGCGGCCGGCCTGGAATGGCTGGCCGAATCGGGCTCGGTGCCGGTGCCTGGCGTGCGCGGGCACGACTCCCGCTGGCTGGTGATCGAGCAGATCGAGCCTGGCCCCGCTTCACCCGCAGCGGCGGAGCGGTTCGGACGTCAGCTGGCCGCGCTGCACGCCTCGGGGGCAAACGCTTTCGGGGAGGCTCCGCCCGGGGCCCCGCCGTCGGGCTGGATCGGGCTGGCGGCAATGGATTACGCGTCGGAGGCCGGCTGGCCCGGCTGGTACGCGGAGCACCGGATCGCGCCGTACCTATCGCGGGCCACTGCTCTGAGCGCCGCCGAAAAGGGCGTTTTTGAACAGGTCTGTGCGCGCATCGAGGAGCTGGCCGGACCGGAGGAGCCGCCGTCCCGACTGCACGGGGACCTGTGGAGCGGCAACGTGCACTGGGCGGCCGACGGCCGGGTGTGGCTGATCGATCCGGCGGCCCACGGCGGGCACCGCGAGACCGATCTGGCGATGCTGCACCTGTTCGGGTGTCCGCACCTGGACCAGGTGCTTCGCGGCTACCAGTCGGTGTCGCCGTTGGCCACCGGCTGGCAGCGGCGGATCCCGCTGCACCAGCTCTTCCCGCTGCTGGTGCACGTCGAGCTGTTCGGCCATTCGTACACACATCAGGCCGTGAGTGCTGCGCGGCAGGCCCTTCAGCTGTGAGGATCGCGGCATGATCGACGTGACCGGATGGCAGTGGCTGAACGAACCCAGGTCATGGTCGGCGGGCGACGCGCTGACCGTGCGCACCGACCCGAGCACCGACTTCTGGCGCACCACGCACTACGGATTCGTCCGCGACAACGGGCACGTGCTGGCCCGCGAGGTGAGCGGCGACTTCCGGCTGCGGACCCGGTTCGCCGGGGCCTACACGCACCAGTACGACCAGGCCGGCGCCATGGTGCGCATCGACGAGGAGAACTGGGTCAAGACCGGCATCGAGTACGTCGACGGCCGGCAGAACGCCAGCGTCGTCGTCACCCGTGGCTTGTCCGACTGGTCCGTCACCCCGATCGAGACCGTCGACCAGGTCTCCATCGAGATCGAGCGGACCGGCGACACCGTGACCGTGCGCTACGGCGTCGGCGAGGACGAGCCCACCGTCATGCTGCGCCTGGCCTACTACCCGCCGGCCGTGCCCACCCTGGCCGGCGTGATGTGCGCCTCCCCGGACGGCCCCGGCTACACCGTCGCCTTCGACCGGTTGGAGCTCACCACCGGGTGAGGCATACCGTGGGGTCGTGCGGTTCCGGTTCCTGCTCCAGCCCAACTGGCTCCTGCTCACGCTGGTGGTGTTCGTGTTCACCGCCGCGTGCTACGCGGTGCTGGCCCCGTGGCAGTTCAGCCGCAACGCCGACCAGCAGGCCCAGAACTCCGCCCTGACCTCCTCCTTCACCAGCAAGCCCGTGCCGCTGGACTCGCTCGTCCCGGCCGGCGTCGAGCCGTCCGGGCAGGCCGTGTGGCGGCTGGTCACCATGACCGGCCGCTACGAGCCGGCCGGCGAGACCATGGCCCGGCTGCGGACCGTGCAGGGCGAGCCCGCCTTCGAGATCGTCACCCCGTTCCGGTTGACCGACGGCCGCACCGTCCTCGTCGACCGCGGCCACGAGGCGCCCCAGGCCGGCCGCTCCGTGCCCACCTACCTCGCGCCGCCCACCGGCCAGGTCACCATCACCGCCCGTGCCCAGGACGACGAGCCCGCCGACAAGCGCCCCAGCTTCCTCGACACCGGCAAGCGGCAGATCTACTCCATCAACGCCGCCACCGTCGCCACCGCCACCGGCGTCCGCCTCGACCCCGGCTACTACCAGCTCGACCAGAACCAGCCCGGCGTCGTCGCCGGCGGCGCCATCCCCCTGCCCCAGCTCGACGACGGCCCCTACTTCTCGTACGCCATCCAGTGGCTCATCTTCGGCTCCATGGCCCTGTTCGGCTGGGGCTACTTCACCTGGCGCGAGGCCCGCCCCGGCGGCGCCCTCGACAACACCGACAAGCCCGCCAAGCCCAAGCGCAAGTCCGTTGCCGAGATCCTCGCCGAGGACGAGGCCCTCGAACGCGAACAGGCCGCCGCCAAGGGCTGAGAAATCACTGGACGACGGACGGCCGCGTGCCGGTTTCAAGGAACTCCCGCAACCCACGCCGCACCATCTGAATTGGTACCTCGACGTCAGCCGGCACCTCACTCAGGCTGCCCATATAGACGTATTCAACAAAATCCTCAGGACTGCCAGCGCCTTTGGTGCTTCCGCCATCCGCGGTCTGAAAGACGATGAAGCCCTGGTCGTGACCGAGACCGACTTCCATGACACCGCGCTTCCAGTCACCGGCCACCGCCACTTGAACCATCACCGGAACCCGATTGCTCACGGTTTCATCGAGGATACGGTCGACCAGTTCGTCAAGCTGCGTCGCTGTCTCCACCACGAGCGGGCTTGCTTCGCCATCGGCCGCGTGCCGGTACCACACCTCTAGCGCCACCATGGCGTCGCCCCTCCCCGGAAAGTCTTCTTGTAGTTCGGGCCGTAAACAGTGAGAGCGTATCCCGCCGGCAAAATAACCGGCACGAGCGAGTCACACCCGTAAGGACCCTCACACGGAACATTGTTTATCAAGATGTCCATCGACACGCATTCCTCCCGCGCCATACGCGCGGCGACCTTTTGTTCAACGTCAGATACCCGAGCGGCCGGAGCTCGAAGCGGAATTCCCTGAGCTTTCAGCAGTCGCCATGCTTCCGTGGCATCGTCGTCACGACCGCTGACCACACGGTGCCTGTTTCCTTCTTCATCAAGCCACACGCCGTGTGTCTTGTTGCCTTCGACGTTGGGATCAGGCACTGGCGGCGGCAAGCTCTCCGCAAGCTCGGACACCTCGGCAGCGGACAGCCGCTTGCCCCGTCGAGGCCGATCACCGGCTTTTTGACGTCGCGCTGGTGGCGATGACGTCCCGGAACCGCCGAGTCGATCGAGGTACGCCCGTATCTTCGACTGAAGGAGACGCACCTGCTCCTGCACATCACGGGTCAGGCTTGTGGCCTGTCGAAAGCTGTCGACCAACTCCGTGGCCGCGGTGTTGTTGCTCCCGGCGACGGTCTCCCGAACAGTGGCGCTGGCTGTGTCCAAGGCGTCAACGGCACCAGCGACTCCTTGCTGCGGCAACTGTTCAAGGGCACCGCGAACCAGTCTGCCGACCTCGTCGATGGACGCCACCAACCACCGCCAATGCTCGCTGCCGCCCCCAGCAGACCGAACCGCCGATCGGGCGTCAACTGCTTGGCGAATCACTTCTCCGGCGTTCAGCGACGGCGGCGGAGGCCGATGGTGAGGGCCAGGAGGGCGGAGACGGCGGAGGCGGAGGCGCCGACGACGCGGGAAAGTTCCACCGCTCGGGTGACGTGGCCGGCGTCGGGGCTGCGGCCGTGGCCGAGGACGGGGCGCTCCTCGGTGCCGTGGGAGTAGACGGTGCGGCCGCCGAGGCGGATCTCCAGGGCGCCGGCGAAGGCGGCCTCGACCTGGCCGGCGTTGGGGCTGGGGTGGGCGGAGGCGTCGCGGCGCCAGGTCTGCCAGGCGCTGCGGGCGGAGCCGCCGACGACGGGGGCGCCGGCGGCGGTGAGCACGGCGGCGAGGCGGGAGGGGACGAGGTTGGCCAGGTCGTCGAGGCGGGCGGCGGCCCAGCCGAACTTGGCATAGCGGGCGGAGCGGTGCCCGACCATGGCGTCGAGGGTGTTGGCGGCGCGGTAGCCGAGCAGGCCGGGCACGCCGGCCACGGCGCCCCAGAACAGGGGGGCGACGACGGCGTCGGAGGTGTTCTCGGCCACGGACTCGACGGTGGCCCGGGCCAGCCCGGCGGCGTCCAGGCTGGAGGGTTCGCGTCCGCAAAGGTTTGGCAGCCGCTCACGGGCGGCGGCGATGTCGCTGGCGTCGAGCTCGCGGCCCATGGCGGTGCCCTCGGTGGCCAGGGAGGCGCCGCCGAGCACGACCCAGGTGGCGAGCGCGGTGGTGGCGACCTGCACGAGGGGCCGACGCCGACCGAGCCGCTCGACGGCGATGCCGGCCGCGACCGCACCCCCGGTGAGCAGGGCACTGTGCACAACGCCGGGGATCTTGTGGTCGCGGTAGACGGCCCGTTCCAGCGCGGCGGCGGTGGTCCCGAAGGCGGCGACGGGGTGCCATCGCCTCGGGTCGCCGAACACCGCGTCGGCCGCCGTTCCGAGCAGCAGGCCGACCGCCCTGGCAGCGTTCACTCCGCAGACCCCCGTGTTTCCCGCCTCGTCAGGTCGAAGACGTTATCGCCCGCTCATCACCCTTTCGGCGACAGGTGGCTCAGCGGCCGGGCGCGGGCCGGTTAATGTGGCCGACCGTGGAGCAGGAGCAGCACGTCCAGGACACCCTCGTGGGCGCGGAGTCGACCGATCGCCGGCTGCTGCTGTACGCGTACCTCCAGCCCCGCGAGCACCATCGCACCTATCTGACGACGATGCGCCTGTTCGCCTCGACGCTGCTGGCCGACCTGTCGGCCGGCGAGGTGGCGGCCAAGCTGGCGGCGGCCGAGCGGGAGGGGCTGATCGACCCGGGCGAGTCCCGGATCGAGACGGTGATCGCGCGGCTCAAGCAGCTGGTGGAGTGGGGCAACCTGGTGCCGGGGCGGCGCGAGGTGATCGCGGCCAGCATCGCCGAGTTCCAGCACGGCAGCGTGCGCTACCAGGTCAGCAAGCTGGCGGTGCGGGTCCAGCGGGACGTGGACGAGCTGCTGCGGGTGCCGGAAGGCGCGCGGGAGGTGTCCCGGGAGCTGCTGCCGGCCATCGAGCGCGGCCTGGGCGCCCTGGGCAAGTCGTTGTCGGACGCGGTGTTCACCGAGGGCGGGCCGGGCGCGAAGCGGGCCCGGGAGGCGCTGGCCGAGCAGGTCACGACGCTGTTCCTCCAGCACGCCGAGCTCGCGGTGACGGTGCGCGACTTCTACGCCTACCTGGGCCAGATCGTCACGCGGCACCATCTGGCCCCGGACGAGATCTCCGGGTTCCGCAACCTGCTGGTCGAGTACATCCAGATGGTCGTGGAGGACGTGCTGCGGCACACGCCGGCCATCGCGGAGTCGCTGGGGCAGCTGGCGCGGGGCCGCGGCGAGCTGCTGCGGCTGCTGGGCCCGGCCAACGCGCTGGGGTCCGAAGACCTGGCCATCGAACGCTCACGCGGCCGGACCATCGCCGACTGGCAGGACCTGACCGACTGGTTCGTCGACCGTCCGGGTCGACCCAGTCAGGTGACGGCGCTACGGGAGGCGACCGGTCGCGCGATCGGCTCGCTGCTGGCGAGCGTGAAGCGGGCGACCTCGGGCGGCGGGCTGCTGCCGGGTCGCCGGGCCGAGCTGCTGAAGCTGGCCGGCTGGTTCGACGGGGCGACCGCGGACCAGGCGCACTCGCTCTACGCCGCCGCGTTCGGGCTCTATTCGGCCCGCAATCTGCTGCCGTCGCCGGAGCACGACGGTGACGACGAACACACCCCATGGCGTGACGGTCCCGTGCTCGATGTGACGGTGAGTGTCCGCAGCCGGGGTGACCGCGGCGCCCGGGGCCGGACGTCGCGGATCGTCGACGACCCGATCACCGAGCAGGCGCTGCTGGCCGACGCCCGCGCCGTGGACAAGAAGCGCTCGGAGGCGGTGACCGAGCTGGTCGAGGCGGCGCCGACGATCGAGGAGAGCCGGCTGTCCCATGGCGCCCTCGACGTGTTGTGCGAGCTGTTGACGATGGCGATGGCCCAGCGCGAGCGGGCCGAGGACGTCGGCGCGGCGGCCGACCCGGTGCGCGGGCTGAAGCTCACCGTCACTCCCGAGGAAGGCCGGACGACGACCATCAAGACCGCGGGCGGAACGCTGACCCTGCACAACGCCTCGGTCGCGCTGGAGGCCGGCGCATGAAAGACGTGCTCGACGGCCTCTCCGACATCGACGCGGCCAACGTGGTCCGCTGCGCACGCGTGCTGCTAAGGCGGCCTTTGTTGCGTGCCGACGGACCAGATGGCGATCTGCTACCGCTGGTCTACCGGCATCGCACCACCTTGCAGGACCTGTTCGCCGGGCTGCTGGCGTACCGGCTCGTGGTGGAGCGGCGCTTCGCCCGCCTGTACAAGCCGGGGCCGGGCGTGGACCCGACCCGGGGCGAGCCGACGCTGTCCCCGCGTGGCTACACCTACTTCGCGTTGACGATCGCGGCGCTGACCGGCGTCGGCCGGCAGGTGCTGTTGTCCCGGCTGGTCACGGACGTGCGGGCGGCGGCGGTCGAGGCCGGCGTGGCCATCACGGACGACCTCCCGGACCGCCGAGCGCTGACGGCGGCGCTGCGGCATCTGCTGGCGCTGGGCGTGATCACGGAGACCGAGGGCACCGTCGCGCCGTGGGGCACCGAGGGTCCGGCCGAGGCGCTGATCACCATCGACACCGATCTGCTCGGCCAGCTGCTGTCCGGCCCGCTGTTGGAGGCGACCGGCCCCGGTCACCTCATCGAGCTGGCCGCCCGGCCCGGCCCCCGCGGCGCCGAGCATGCCGTGCGGCGCAAGCTCGTCGAGAATCCGGTGGTGCTCCAGACCGATCTGCCGCCCGAGCACATGGAGTGGCTGCGGCGCAACCAACGGCGCGAATCGAGCCTGCTGGAACGCAACTTCGGGCTGGTCACCGAGACGCGGCTGGAGGGCGTCGCGGTCACCGACCCCGAGGACTACCTCACCGACGTGCTGTTCCCCGGGTCGGGCACGGTCGCCCGGATCGCGCTGCTGGCGCTGCCGGAGCTGATCGCCGACCCGGATCCGGAGCTGTTCGCCGACGACGTCGAGCCGCCCGAGCCGCGCCCGGACGGGCGGCATCCCGTGACGTACGGCCAGGTCCGCGTGATCTGCGCGCAGCTCGTCGAGGACTATCCGGCAGCATGGTCGCGGCAGGCCACCGACGACCTCGACCGGCTCACCAACGATGTGCTGGACCTGTTGGTGCGTATGGGATTGGCGGTGGAAGACCCGGTCGACGGCTGGCTCGTCGCGCCGACCGCGCACCGCTGGGCGCCGCAGCCGGACGACACGCCGGCGCGCAGCGCCCCGCCGCCACCGCCGGCCGAACCCGAAGAGCCCGGCTGGTCCTTGTTCGATGGAGAAGGTGAGCAGTGAGCACACAGCGTTGGACGCTGCACCGCGGTGGCATCGTCAACGTGTGGCAGTACGCCGAGCAGGTCTTCGACTTCTCCGGCGGGCGGGCGATCTTCCAGGGCACCAACGGCTCCGGCAAGTCGCGCACGCTGGAGCTGCTGCTGCCGCTGTGCCTGGACGGGGACCTGCGGCAGCTGGGCTCGAAGGGCTTCGACACGGTCAGCATCCGGCGGCTCATGCTGGACGACTACGACGGCGGCCCGAACCGGATCGGCTACGCGTGGATCGAGCTGCGGCGCGGCGAGGACGAGTACCTGACCTGCGGCCTGGGCGTGAAGGCGTCCAAGACCTCGCAGCAGATCACCGACTCGTGGCGGTTCGTCACGTCGGCGCGGGTGGGCAAGGACCTGCGGTTGGCCGGGCCGGACCGGGTGCCGATCGGGCCCGCGCAGCTGCGGGACCTGATCGGCGCGGACTGCATGTTCGAGGACGCGGCGTTCCGGGCCAAGGTGGCCGAGTCGGTCTACGGCGTGCCGGCCGCCCGCTACTCCGACCTGCTGCACCTGCAACGCACACTGCGCAACCCGGACGTCGGCCTGAAGGTCCTGGAAGGCCAGCTGGAGCAGATCCTCTCGGACGCGCTGCCGCCGCTGGACTCGGCCATGGTCGAGGGCCTGGCCACCTCGTTCGACGACCTGGAGTCGATCCGGGAGAACATCACCCGGCTGACCACGGCCGACTCGGCGCTGACGGCGTTCCTCGGCACCTACTCCGGCTACGCCCTGGCCGGCCTGCGCGGCTTCGGCGACAAGGTGGTCTCCAGTCGTAAGAGCCTGCTGTCGCTGGGTTCCGAGCTGGAGTCGTTGGAGCGCAAGCTCGGCTCGGCACGGGATGGGCGGGTCACCGCCGAGCAGGCGGTCTCCGAGCAGGAGGCTCGGGACAGCCAGCTCGACGCGCGGATCGAGGCGTTGAAGGAGCTGCCGGCGTACCGCGGGATGCGGGATCTCCAGGACCGCGAGCAGCTGGTGGCCCGGTCGCGGTCGGCGGCCGAGGCGGCGCTGGACACCGCCGGCCGGCAGCGGGCGCAGGAGGACCGGGCCGTCGACTCGGTGTTGGCGGTGCTGCGCCGGCTCGGACTGGACATCGACAGTGCCGACGAGCTGGCCGGGCACGCCCGTGAGCGGCTGATGATCGCCGGTCTCGACGGGGAGCTGTGCCCCAAGGTGCCGCCGATGCCGCCGACCGACGCACAGGTGGCGCAGGATCGGGTTCGGGCCAAGCCGGATCCGGAGGCCGAGCCGCTGACGATCGACCGGCGGCTGCTGCCGGCGATCGATCCGCAGTCGCTGTTGGACACGTTGAGCGACGCCGGCCGGCAGGCCGAGCAGGTCGCGACGGAAGCCCGGCGGCGCAACGCTTTGACGCTGTCGCTGCACGAGCGGGCGCTGGCCTCGGATCGTCAGCTGCGTGACGTCGAGGAGCTGCACCGCGCGGCGCGGCAGGCGCAGCTGACCGCCACGGAGGGCGCTGGGCGTCGCAACGAGGCCGGTCAGCAACTGGCGACGGCCGTGGATGTGTGGCGTGAGCAGGCACGGCGGTGGGCTGCCGAGGATGGGCCGCAGCCGCCGACCGCGCAGCGGTTGACGGAGGATCGGGGCGCGGCGCGGGCGGCCCGGGACAGCGTGCGGCAGTGGGCGGCGCCGAAGTCGCACGAGCTGCGGCAGCGCGTCGTGGGCACCGAGCAACGGCTGGACGACCTGCGGGCGACGATCACCCAGTACGAGGCCGAGGTTGTCGCGCTGCGGTCCGGCGGCTCTGACGAGCAGTCGGGTCCGTCGGCGTTCCACCGGTTGGTCGACTTCGTGCCGACGCTGCCGGAGGCCGAGCAGGCGGGCCTGGAGGCGGCGCTGCAGGCGAGCGGGCTGCTGACGGCCCGGGTGTCCGCGACCGGCCGGGTCTCCGACACGGAGCTGGCCGAGGTGATCGCCCTGGCCGGCCCGGCGGCGGCCGGTCGGACACTGGCCGACGTGCTGATTCCGGCGGCGGAGCCGGGGTGCCCGGTGCCGGCCGAGGTCGTGGCCAAGCTGCTGGCGGCCGTGGGTGTCGACAACGACCCGGCGGCGACGGAGACGCCCGGGCTGGTGCTGTCGACCGGCGGCGCGTGGCGGGCCGGCGTCCTGTGCGGGGCGCAGGCGAAGCCGGTGGCGGAGTTCGTCGGCACGGGCGCTCGGGAGGCGGCGCGTCAGCGGCGGCTGGCGGAGCTGAGCTCGGCGGTCGAGCGGCTGCACATCGAGCTGGCCGACGCGGAGCGCATGTGCGACCAGGCCAGGGCGGCCGCCGGCGAGTGGGAGCAGCACGTCGAGGCGTTCCCGGACGACGGCGAGCTGATCTCCGCCCACGCCAAGCTGACCAGCGCCCGTGAGTCGGCCGACGAGGCGGAGCAGCGGGCCTACGACCTGCGGGCCGAGCACCAGGCCAGCGACGAGCGGTGGCATGCGGCGCGGGCCGAGCTGGTGCAGTCGGCGTCCGAGGCCGGCATCGGCCTGGGCGACACCGTCGACACGGAAGCACTCGATCGAGCGAACCGGGCGGCGTCGGAGGCGCGGGTCGCCGCCGAGCAGCTGGCCGAGGCCTTGGCCGGACGGTGCGCGCGGACGGTCATCGACCTGATCGACGCCATGCAGCACCACCACGCGGCGCTGACCGACCGGAGCGAGGCGGAGTCGTCGGCCGATGCCCTGTGCGTCGAGTACGCGGACCGGTCGCACGGGTTGGCCGAGCTGAGTTCGGCGATCGGTGGCGAGGCCGAGGAGGTCTCGCGGCAGCTGTCGGCGTTGGACGCGGAGCGGCGGTCGGTGCGCAAGCAGCTGCCGCAGTCCCGGGAGAAGGTCGTCGAGCTGCGTGAGCAGGCGACGAAGCTGGAAACGTTGCTGGAGACCAAAAGAGCCCAGCTGACCGGCCGCGAGATCGACGCCTCGGGCGCGGTGGAGGCGTTCGAGCAGGCCCTGGCCGCCCCGGGCATCTGGTCGGCGGCGTTCCCCGAGGTCGACGCTCCGTCCGATGTGGACGGTGCGCTGGCGTTGATCGACGGGGCCGCCGACCGCAAGGGATCCACCGAGGGCACGGTGATCGGCAAGCTCCAGGTGTTGCAGACGTCCCTGGCCGGCACGCACGACATCGGGGCCGAGACGGCTGGCGGCGTGCTCACCGTGACCGTCACCGGGGAGGACGGGCCCCGGCCGGTGGCCGACGCCGCGTTGCGGGTGTCGCAGCGGCTGGCCGAGCAGCGGGGCTTCCTCGGCGAGCGGTACCAGTCGATCTTCGCCGACTACCTGATCCGGGACCTGGCCGAGCGGCTGCGCGGCCAGATCGAGGTCGCCGAGGACCTGTGCCGGCGGATGAACGACGTGCTCGACCAGGCCCGATCGAGCCAGGGCGTGCACGTCCAACTGGAGTGGCGGCCGTCGGCGGCCCTGGACGAGCGGACCAAGCAGGCCCTGGAGCTGGTGCGGACCCCGCTGGCCGACCGGACGTCCGAGCAGGACGACCTGCTGCGGCAGGTCATCACCGAGCGGATCGAAGCCGAGCGGGACACGCATTCCAGCGGCTACGCCGAAATTCTGGCGCGGGCCCTGGACTACCGCACCTGGTACTCGTTCACCGTCCGCGTCCGCGACTCCGGGCCCGACGGCAAGCCCCGGGTGCGGCGCCTGCGGCAGCTGTCCTCCGGCGAGACGCGGCTCGTGTCGTACGTGACGCTCTTCGCCGCCGCCGCCTCGTTCTACGACGCCGTCAGCAGCGGCGGCGAGGAGGCCCCGCTGCGGCTGGTGCTGCTCGACGAGGCCTTCGAACGTCTCGACGACC
Source organism: Kutzneria sp. NPDC051319 (assembly GCF_040682195.1). Lineage (NCBI taxonomy): Bacteria > Bacillati > Actinomycetota > Actinomycetes > Pseudonocardiales > Pseudonocardiaceae > Kutzneria > Kutzneria sp. NPDC051319. The sequence continues at coordinate 40,470 of NZ_JBFBAM010000049.1, forward strand.
CGACGATCGCCCGCATGCTGGGGCTGCTCGTCGACCTCGACATGGACTGGGTGATCACCTGGCCCAGCGGCTGGGGCGTGTCGTCGAAGATCCCGCGTATGCACATCTACGACGTGCTGCGGCCCAAGAACGGCCGTGGTGTCGCCTGCACGCACACCACCTGGGACGGCGCGGGCCTGGACCGCGAGGACCCGTAAAAGCAGGGTGGGGGCCTCCCGGCCCCCACCCCGGTCCTACGCGAAGTACCCGAACACGTCGGCCACCACATCGACCGAGCCGGCCAGGTTGTAGAAGTCGACCGTGCCGTCCGGGCCGATCGGCACGATCACCTGGCCCTGGGTCACCTGCCCCGGACCGAAGTTCAGGTTCGACGTGCCTGGCCGGTCTGTGCCGCCCGGGAACACCGTCAGGAAGCTGTTCGCGGTGCCGTTGACCACAGTCACGTTGAGCACCACGGACTTGGCGTTGCCCGGCACGGAGCCGACGCCGGCGACCTTGAGGCCGAGGGTGGCGTTGGGACCGAGGGTCGTCGCGTTGTCACGGGTGTCGACCAGGCGGGAGGGGGCGACGGGCGTGAACGCCGTCGTCTGGGTGAAACCGTTGGGCCCCGCGATGAAGTAGCCCGCGATGTCGACGACGACATCGGCGCTGCCGGCGAAGTTGTGGAACGCCACCACGCCGTTGGCCGACATCGGCACGATCACCAGGTTCGACACGGTCTGGCCGGCGCGGTAGTTCAGGTTGGACGCCGTCGGCAGGGGGCCGCCGTCCGGGTGGACGGTGAGGAAGCTGTCGGCGGTCGGGTTGGTCACCGTCACGTTCAACACCACTGCCTTGGCGTCCGACGGCGTGTCACGGCCGACGCCGCTGAGCGACACATGTAGGTCCCGGTTGGCGCCGATCTGCTGGATCGGCACGCCGCCGGTGCCGTCGCGAGTGTCGGCCACGCGCTGCGGCTGCACGGTGTGCAGGAAGCTGCCGGTCTCCTCCGCCGGCGTGGCGCGGTAGTAGCCCTCCAGGTCGACGATGACGTCGGCCGAGCCGGAATGGTTGGCCACCACCACCTTGCCGTCCGGACCGACCGGCACCGTCACCAGATTCGGCACGGTCTGACCCGCCGTGAAGTTCAGGTTCGATGTGCCGGGATTGGGGCTACCACTGGGAAAGACCGACAGGAAGCTGCTATCGGTGGTGTCCGTGGCCGTCACGTTCAGCACGACAGCCGTGACGCCGGTGGCCGGCACGCCCTGCACGCCGGTCACCCGCACGGCCGTCTGGCCGCCGGCGCCGAGCGGGCCGCCGCCGTCACGCGTGTCCAGCAGGCGCTGCGGCCCGGCCGGGTAGTAGGCGCTGCCCACGCTGATCTGTTGCGTGGTCTCGGCCGTGCCGCCATTGGTGTCGTGGATGGTCAGCTTGACCGTGTAGCTGCCGGGCGTCGCGTAGGTGTGCCGGAAGGTGGTGGTGTTCGGGTTCTTCACCACCGGGCTGCCGTCGCCGAAGTCGTAGTCCTCCCCGGTGACCTCCCACGGATCGGTCGTGCCGAAGGAATCCACGCCGACCATGAGCGGACCGACCTGCCGCACCCCCAGCTTGGCGACGGCCGGCGCCGGCGCGTTGACCCGGACGTAGTCGGTCCCGAGGCGCGTCGCGCCGCCCTGCAGCGTGGCCGTCACCGTTGCGCGGTAACCGAAATCGCCGTCGGGGATCGGGTCGAACACGCGGGTGTAGGTGTGCTGGGCGGTCGGCGTGTCGGTGGTGACCGGGGCGCTGCCGTCGCCGAAGGCGATCGTGTACCGCACCGGCGTCGACCACGGGTTGTCGATCGTGCCCGTGACGGTCGCCGGCAGCGGGGCGGGGCCCTCGCGCGGCGTGGCCGTGACCCGGGTGATCTTGAACGGGTCCTGGAACTCGAAGGCCCCTCGGTCGGCGAAGCCCGTCCCGGCGTTGGCCGCCAGCGGGTCGTCGACCCTGGCCGCGCCGACCTGGTCGGTGGCCAGCTCGCCCGGCGCCGCCGGGTCGGCGGAGTCGATCGCCGGCGATCCCTCGGTCAGCGTGGGGTCGTCGCCCAGCCCGAGCTTCGGGTCGGCGTTGATGTCGTGCGCGCCCTGGCCCGAGGCGGCGGTGAAGGCCGCCGGCGTCGAGTACGCGGTGCCGCCCCAGCTGTACAGGGCGTCGGACTGCGCGGTGTTGACCAGGTTGTGGTCGACGACGGTGTGCTCGGTGGAGCCGGCGGCCACCACGAGCTCCCCGGTCGTGTCCGAGGGCCCGCAGTTGGCCTGGCCGTCGAGGACATTGTGGTTGTTGTGCACCAGGTTGTTCTCGACGGTGGCACCGGTGGACGAGCCGGCCAGCGTGATGCCGGAGACGCAGTTGTCGATCACCGTGTTGCTCGTGACGACGGTGCCCGGGGCGTCGGTGGCGACGACGCCGGGCGCGAAGTTATACCGGATGAGGTTGGTGGTGACCGTCGCGCCGGTGACGCCGGGCGCGACGGCGACGCCGGCCGTGCCCCAGTTCAGGATGTTGTTGCGGCTGATGATGACCGGGCCGCTGCCGTTGACCAGGTCGACGCCGATGCCGGGCTTGGCGTTCGGGGCCACCGCGCTGCCGCTGATGTAGTTGCCGTCGACGGCGACGTGGTCGGAGTGGTCGACCACGACGGCGGCCTCGGTGGCGTAGGTCCTGAGCTTGGTCAGGACGACGTCGTGCGCGCCGCTGACCGTGACCGCCCGCGGCGAGAACACGCCCTGGTCGGACAGGCCGATGAACGTGCCCGACGGGTTGCCGACGAAGGTGATCGGCGCGTCGGGCGTGCCCGACCTGGTGATGGTCACCGGGGCGTACTGGCCGTAGCCGATGTGCACGGTCTGGCCGGGCGAGACGACGTTCGCGGCGGCCTGGATGGTGCAGAACGGCTGGAGCTGGCTGCCGGGGCCGGTGTCGAGGCAGGCCGCCTTGGAGCGGTCCACGTACAGGTCGGTTCCGGCGGCGCCGGCGGGTGCGGCGATGGCGACAAAGGCCGCGCTGATGAGCGCGAGCGTCACCGCCGACGTCACGAGACGTCTTGGCATTCGGTCGATCCCCCTAATGCGGTGCCCGCGGTGGGCACACCATTCCTGCCTCGGTATCGACCGGGAACCGTTGACCGTTACTACGGAAAAAATGTCGTGAATGCGGCTTTTACGCAGGTCAAGGCGTCGGCACCGGGAAGGCGACGGTCGGGGCGTCGGCGCTGGACAGCAGCGGCAGCGAGATGCGGAAGACGGCGCCGGTGTGGCCGGGCGGCGGGGCCTCGCAGCGGAGGTCGCCGCCGTGGGCGCGGCAGATGCCACGGGCGATGGGCAGGCCGAGGCCGGAGCCTCCGGAGGAGCTGGCGCGGGCCTCGTCGAGGCGGACGAGGCGGTCGAAGATGCGCTCACGGTCGGCCTCGGCGATGCCAGGACCGTCGTCGACGACGAGGAGCTGGGCGTAGCCGGCGGAAGCGCCGACGGTGAGGGCGATGCCGCCGGAGCCGCCGGTGGCCTGGCGGGCGTTGTTCATCAGGTTGGCCAGGACCTGGGCGAGGCGCTGGGGATCGCCGGTGACGACGACGGACGGGCCGTCGACGGAGACGGCGAGCTCGGGGGCGAGCACCCGGGTGCGGTCGGCCTCGGCGTCGGCGAGGTGGCGCAGGTCGACGGGCTCGTGCTGGAGGTCGAGACCGGCGTCGATGCGGGCCAGGGCCAGCAGGTCGTCGACGAGGCGGCCGGCCCGGCGGGACTCGCGGACGAGCAGCAGCAGCATCCGCTCCCGTTCCTCGGGATCGGTCTCCGGGTTCTGCTGGAGCACGGACTCGGCCACGGCCTGCAAGCCGGCGACGGGCGTGCGCAGCTCGTGGGCGGCGTCGGCGACGAACTGCCGGGTCCGGGACTCGGCGCGGCGGGCCTGCTGCTCGGCGCCCTCCAGCTCGTCGAGCATGCTGTCGAAGGCGGCGGCGGTGCGGCCCAGCTCGGTGTCGGTGCGGGCGGGCGCGAGCCGTCGACCGCGGTTGCCGGCGGCGATGGAGCGGGCGAGCGTGGCCATGTGGTCCAGCGGCCGCAGCGCGAACCGCACCAGGAAGATCAGCCCCACGGCGGTGATGACCAGCGCGGCGATGCCGACGATGAGCAGCAGCCGGCGCAGGTTGGCCTGCTGTCGCGTCTCGGAGTCGGCGTAGATGGTGATCCGGGTGCCATTGCGATAGGTGACGGTGCGGGAGGCCGGCGCGGCCGCCGGGGGCGGCTTGGAGCCGAACGCGGCGCCGCTGGGCTCGGTGATCCGCACGAAGATGTAGCCGCCCAGCGACAGCCGCGCGTACAGCTGCTCGGGTTGTAGGCGCTGCTTCTCCAGCTGGTTGGCCAGCTGCACGCGGTCCCGGATCAGGTTGTTCTGGTCCTGCACGGTCTGCCGGCCGAACAGCGCGTCCACCACGACGACCAGCCCGATCAGCACGGCGGCCAGCGCGATGGTGACCGACAGCGTGACCCGCAGCCGCAGCGAGCCGCTCTTCACGCGGTACCGACCCGCAGCACGTAGCCGAGCCCGCGGACCGTGTGCAGCAGCCGGGGCCCGTGGGCTTCAAGCTTGCGGCGCAGGGAGCTGACGTGCACCTCGACCAGGTTGGGGTCGTAGTCCTCGTACCCCCAGACGCTGGTCAGGATCTGCGTCTTGCTGACGACACGGCCGCGCTGCGCCGCGAGGTAGCAGAGCAGCCGCAGCTCGGTGGCCGTGACGTCGACGGTCGCGCCGGAGTAGAGCACGACGCCGGAGTCGGCGTCGACGAGCAGGTCGCCGATCTGCACGGCCGACGGCGTGCGGCCCAGCCGCCGCAGCACGGCGCCGACGCGGGCCACGAGCTCGGCCAGCACGAAGGGTTTGAGCACGTAGTCGTCGGCACCGGCCTCCAGACCGCGCAGCCGATCGGGCACGCCGTCGCGGGCGGTCAGCATGACCACGCCGGCGTTGCTGGCCCGGCGGATCACCTCCAGCAGCTGGAAGCCGTCCCGGCCGGGCAGCATGATGTCCAGCACCACCAGGTCCGGCCGGAACTGGGCGAGGTCGGCCTCCACCTCACGGCCGTCCGGCCGGGCCAGCACCTCGTAGCCGCTGTCACGCAGGGCGGAGCGCACCGCGGCGCGAATCGCCTCGGTGTCCTCGACGATCAAGATCCGGGCGACCGACACAGGCCCATTCTGCTGGTCCCGGCGGCCGCGCAGGTGGCGGCTGGCCGACGTTTCAGGCTCCGCTCAGGTCGTGGCGGGACGCAGCTCACTCCCCCAACCCGACGGCGTGGGTGCCGCGCGGCCGCCCGTCTGGGACGATGGTCGCGTGGCGGCTCGGCAGACCCAGGTGCGATGGGTGCTGATCCTGCTGGTCATCGGGCTGGTCGGGATCGGTGCGGCGGTGCTCGTGTGGTGGCCGACGCTCGGCTTCCCCGACACCGAGGCGCCCTCGGCCGTCCACACCAAGGCCACGGTGGTCACTTCGGCCCAGTGCGGCAGCGGCAACGCCCACGACACTGTCGAGTTCACCGTCGACGGGGCCAGGAAGCAGGCTCCGCTGGACGGCTGCGGCCAGGCCAAGGGCACCGCTCTCGATGTCGTCGTCACCACCGACAACGGCCAGCTCAGCGCGCACGCCGCAGACGCCTCGCAGGTCGCCGGCAACCGCGACGGCCGGCTGACCGCCGTGCTGCTCTGCCTGAGCGCCGTGGCCGGCGCGCTGTACGCGTACCTCATTCGATACCGGCCAGCTCCGAAAACAGCCGCTCCCGCGCCGGTGGTCGGCGCCGCGGAGCCGCCCGCCTTCCCCGAGCCCGCCTTCCCGGAGCAGGTGTACCCGGAACCGGCCTTCCCGGAGCCGGTTTTTCCGGAGCCGGCGTACCCCGAGCCGATGTACTCCGAGCAGGCCGAGGAGCAGGAACCCGAGGCCCTCGACGACGAGGAGGATCCGGCCGGCGAGGACGACCCGGCCGAGGAGAACGTCGAGCCCAGCCCGCACCCCTAGATCCGGACGTTGTCCGTCCACAACGACGCCAGGCCGTCGTCGGCGGTGAGGCCGCCCCAGGGACCGCGGTTCCAGAGCGACAGGTACAGCTCGGCCGCCGTGCCGGCGACGGTGCTGTCGGCCTCCACCGGCGACTCCACCCGCACGCCCGACGGGCGCTCCAGGCCGTAGCGGACCAGCCAGTGGTCGCCGGTGTCGGTGGCGCTGACCAGCGCGGACCGCTCCTCCTCGGCGTGCAGCCCACGGTTGCGGGGCAGCAGGCCGCACAGCATCTCGTCCACGCCGTCGGCGGCGAGCGAGGACGGGATGGGCGAGGGCAGCCCGGCGGCGGCCTCGGCGTCGACGCTGTGGATCGTGGTCTCGTGGGCCTGCCGACGGGCCCAGAACACCAGGCCCGACGGCGCGGACCGCAGGAACTTCCAGCAGTCGAGATCCGCGGGCGCGTCGGTGAGGACGTCGACCAGCCGGGTCACGCCGTCGCGGAACCAGGCGATCGCGCCGTTGTCGGGCAGGTCGCCGGCGACGGCGTGCAACTCGGGGAAGGCGACGGGCTCGGTCCGCGCCTCGCCGACGAACGTCGCCGCCCACCGGTGCACCCGGCCGGTGTGCAGCAGCAGGTCACGCACGACCCAGTCCGGGCAGGTCGGCACGGGGGCGTCCAGCCCCGCCTGCTCGGCCGCGGCGGCCATCCGCTCGCCCTGCCCGCCCACGGCGGCGATCCACTCGCGAGTCTCCATGCCGCGAGCCTGCCACTCAGGCGACGTCGGCGGAGCTGGCCAACCAGGTGTTGCACTGGGCGAGGCTGTTGCGCTGGAAGCCGGAGGTCCACCAGCCGACGGCGTGCTCGTCGGAGCCGTGGTCGCGCGGCGGGCCGAGGTGGTCGCCGCGCTGCTGGGTGGTCTGGGCCTCGTGGGTGATGTTGCCGTCGATGTCGCCGCGGCCGGAGGTGGCGGCCAGGAACATGCCGGAGAAGCACTGGGCCTGGAGCTCGAACCGCCGGGACAGCTCCTGGCGGACGTCGTCGTTGGCCGCGTTGTTGGTCTCCCGGCCGTAGGCCAGGTCGAGGCCGGCCATGTCCTGCACGTGGTGCCCGTACTCGTGGGCGAACAGCGCCAGGTAGACGCCGGGGTGCGCGCCGTACAGGTCGGTCTGGATGGCGGCGAAGGGCATGTAGATCGTGTTGTTGGTCGGGCAGTAGAACGCGGCGACACGGCCGCTGGCGGCGGTCTCGGAGCCGCACGGGCTGTTCCACGTGCCGCCGTCGGGGAAGGCGAGGTCGGCGGCGAAGAACGGCAGGCCGGCGGCCTTCATCACGGGCGACCAGGCGGCATCCAAGCAGAGCACCGCGCTGCGGAAGAACCGCTCGGCGCCGGCCGGATCGGTGGTCCAGCGCGAGAGCTTGCACGTCGTCGCGGGCAGGCCGCCGACCTCGAACAACGGGTTGTCGGCCAGCTTGGCCACCGGCTGCGGCCCGACCGGCTGGGTGGTCGTGGCCGGCGGCCGGGACGTCGTCCGCCGGCTGGTCGTCGGCAGCGGCGTGGTCGTGGTCCGGCGCGTGGTGGTGTGCGTGGGAGACGTGGTGGTGGTCGCCTCGGGCGTGTACGTCATGGTCGGCGTGTTGTCGGAGTGGGCCGTGGGCTTGGACCGACCCAGCTGGCTCAGGCCGATCGCCGCCACCCCGACGAGGACCACGCCCACCAACACGATGGCCACGAGAGGCCCGCGCGAAGGTCGCCTTGGTGGCGGCTGGCCGTGCCAAGTGCTCGTTGGTGGCGGCATCACTGGTGGTACGACGGATGCCGCCGACCAGTTCACCGGCGGCGGGGTGATCGGTGGCGGCGGATAAGCCGGCGCGTACGGCCCGGTCGGATACGGGCTGTTCGGATACGGGCTGGGCACCGGCGGCGGCAGCGGGCGCGCCGGCGGCATGCCGCCATAACCGGGCTGCCAACCGGGCGGCTGGGTCACGGGCCCTCGCTAGCGCTCGGCGGGTCTGCGACCCAGGTCCCTGTGCTCAATGGTGACCCCGCAAGCTCAGTCACGGCAGTTCTCCCCCTCGGTCGGTCACTGCACGTCGGAGCTGCTGGCCACCCACGTGTTGCACTGCGCGACCGTCTTCTTCACGAAGCCCTGGGTCCACCACGCCGACGCGTGCTCGCTGGTGCCGTGGTCGCGGCGCTCGCCGGGCTGGTCGCCACGGTCCTGCGTGTTCTGGGCGTCCCGCGCGACGGTGTTGTCGACGGAGCCGTGCCCGGCCGCGGCGGCCAGGAACAGCCCGGAGAAGCACTGCGCCTGCAACTCGATGCGGCGCGACACCTCAAGGGCGGCGGGGCTGTCCGGGTCGACGCCGTTGTACTCCTGCTTGTGCGCGGCCGTGAGCACGCCGCTGAGGTCCTGCACGAAGTGGCCGTACTCGTGCGCGAACACCGCGAGGTACGCGCCGGGGCGGTTGCCGATCTCGTCGGTCTGCAGGCCGGAGATCGGCATGTACAGGGTCTGGTCGCCGTTGCAGTAGAACGCCGCGGCCTCCTCCTGCGACACCGAGCCGCAGGGGCTGCTCCACGTCTTGCCGCTGGGGAAGGCCAGCTTCGGCTCATGGAACGGCAGCTTCACGGACTGGAGCACGGGCTGCCACGCCCGGTCCAGGCACGGCAACGCCGCGGTGAAGTACGCGTTCGACGCCGACGACACCGACTGCCAGCGCGGCAGCGTGCACGTCACGGAGGTCGGCCCCTGGGCCGTGAACAGCGGGTTGTCGCCCAGCTTGTCCACGCCGTCTTCGGTGCCGCCACCGCCGCCGGTGCCGGGCGAGTTCGTCGGCACGGAGGTAGGCAGGTTGGTGGGCGACGGCGTGGCGCGCTGCCGGCTGCGGCCGTGCCCGCTCAGCCCGATCACGGCGACACCCAGCACCACGAGCCCGATCAGGAACAGCGTGACGAACGGGCGCCGCGACGGCCGCCTCGGCGGCGGAGGCGGGTAGGGCGAGAACTGCTGCGGCGGTCCCACCGGCCCGTGGGCCCGCGCTGGCGCTCCGTGTGCAGACAGCGGCGGCGGCATGACGGGCCGCGCCGGCGGCATCGCGTACGGGTTGTAGCTGGGCGGCGGCTGCTGGCCGTAGTACGGGTTCGGCGGCGGCTGCATGGGCGGCGGGTACGGACTGGGCTGCGGGTACTGGCTGGGCAGCGGCGGCGGCAACGGATTCTGCGGCGGAACATTGCCGGAGTTCCACGGATTCAACTGACGTCCCCCTGCGGCGCGGCCCACGTGTTGCACGCGGCCGTCTTGTTCTGCTCGTACCCGATCTGCGCCCACCGGCCCTGGTGCGCCGCGGTGCCGTGGTCCTTCTCGCCACCACCGTCGGCGAACGCGGCGGCGCCGTCGCCGGCCATGGACCGGCTGACCGAGCCGTGGCCGGCAACGCTGGCGAGGAACATACCGGCGAAGCAGTTCGCCTGCAGCTCTAACCGCCGAGAAAGCTCCCACCCGGCATCCGTGTCGCGACCGGCGCTCGCCTCACGGCGTGACTCGGCCAGCAGGATGCCGCTCATGTCCTGCACGTGGTGCCCGTACTCGTGGGCCAGCACGCCGAGCACCACGGCCGGGATGCCGTCCGTGCCGTCGAGCACGGACTCCAGGGGCATGTGTAACTCGTTGTCCGCGCCGCAGTAGAACGCCACGGGCGTGCCGTCGCCGCGTGAGCGGCACGAGCCGGAACTGTCGTCCATGGTCAGTTTCGTGGGCTGGAACGGCATGTCCAACGCGGTGACGACCGGCTTCCACGCGGCGTCGAGGCACGTGAGCTCGGCTGTCAGGTACGCGCGCAACTCCTCGGACGCGCGGCCGAACTTGGGCAGCGTGCACGTGCCCGTGGCCAGCGACGCCGTGTAGGTCAGCAGCGGATTGGTCGCGAGCGCAACGACCGGCCGCGGCGGTTCCGCCTGCGCGGCACCGGCGATCGCTTCCGTGGGGCGCAGGTAGTCGACGCCGAACACCAGCAGCAGCACCAGACCCAGCGCAGCGAGCGAGATGTAGCGCTGCGCCGATGTCCGCTGTGGAATCCGAACCGGAGCACCACTCGCAAGAAGGTCGAACGCGCCCCGGTTGTCCATCTACGCCCTCTGCTCGCGGGCCGAGCCGGCCCCGATGGTGGATATCGCCGCAAGGATAGGCGGGCTGGACTATTGTCCGCTCCCGTGTTCACCAACTGGGGCCTGGCCGTGGCCACTGTCACGCTCTCCGTCGCTGGCGCCGGGTTCTCCGCCGGCGCCCTGCTCTCTCCGGGCGCCCTGGTCGCCACGCAGGCGGCGCCGGCCGACGGCGGCGTGCAGTCGCAGGTCGCGCTGAAGGTCGAGCGGGACGGCAAGCTCACGGTCAGCGAGAAGGTCACGGTGCCGGCCGGCAAGTCGGCCAACCGGATCGCGCCGCTGCGGCTGACCGCGGGCCCCGACACCGAGCGCGTGTACACGGTCACGCAGCCGAAGGTGACCGGCAACGGCAGCGCCTCGGCCGACGACCAGAACCTGACCGTGCACCTGGGCGCGGGCGAGTCGACCGTCAGCTACGTGGTCGACGGCGCCGTGGCCGACCAGGGTTCGCACGAGGACGTGCGCTGGCAGGTGGCCAGCGGCTGGGACGTGACGATCGATCGGCTCACGGTGTCCGTGGTGACGCCGGCCGAGCCGCAGTCGATCACCTGCCTGGCCGGCGATCCCGACTCGACGACCGCGTGCGGGCTGTCGCAGATCGGCGAGGGCGGCGTGCCGACGGCGGAGCAGGACACGCTCACGCCGGGCCAGCGCGTGGACTTCGCCATCGGCCTGCCCAACGGCTCGGTGCCGGTGAACGAGCGCACCGCGGCGACCAACCAGCTGGCGTCGGCCTTCGCGCTGACGCCGGAGACCGGCATCGGCCTGCTGGTGCTGGTCGTGTTGCTGCTCGTGGGCATCGGCCTGCTCTGGTACGCCCGCGGCCGCGACGCGAAGGCGCTCGCCGGCGACGTGGGTCCCGTGGAGGTGCTGGCGCGGGACGCCGCCGGCCACGTGGCGTTCGCCTCGCCTGACGGCGTGCTGCCGGGGCAGGTCGGCACCGTGATCGACGAGCACGTGGACGTGGTGGACGTGACCGCGACCGTCATCGATCTGGCCGTGCGCAACTACTTGTGGATCGACGAGGTGCCCGACGGCGAGGGCGTGCTGGACTGGCGCATCGTGCGTCGCAACCCCGCCGACGACTCGCTCACGCCGTACGAGAAGGCGGTCTACACCTCACTGCTCGGCGACGCGGAGCAGGTGCGGTTGTCGGAGCTGCGCGGCAAGCGCGTGGACCTCACGGCGGTGCGTGACGCGCTGTACTCCGACGTCGTGGCCAAGGAGTGGTTCGCGCGGCGCCCCGACACCGAGCGCAGCCGCTGGTGGTGGGCCGGCGTGGGCATCGTGGCGCTGGGCATCGTGCTCACAGTGGTGCTGGCGCTGACCATCGGCCACGCGCTGCTGGGGCTCGCCGTGGTCATCGCCGGCGGCGCGCTCGCGGCCGGCTCGCGGTCCATGCCGGCCCGCACGCGGCGCGGTAGCGCACTGCTGCACCAGGTGCGCGGTCTGCTGACGTACCTGACGACCGTGTCGCCCACGGACATCCCGGACAGCGACCGGGAGATGGTGTTCTCCCGGTCGCTGCCGTACGCGGTGGTGCTGGGCCAGACCGACCGCTGGCTGTCGGTGTTCCGCGGCCTCGACCCGGACGCCGACGGCACGCCCGGCCTGTACTGGTTCGGCGAGGCGGAGCAGGTGCGCGACCTGGACCGCTTCGCCAGCCGCTTCCCGGCGTTCCTCAGCTCCCTGGACGGGGTGCTGGCGCAGGGAGGGCACCTCCGGGCGTTGAAGGCTTAGGCGTCCAGTCCGGGTGACCCGGCATCGGCGGCGTGGTGACGCCGTACAGCCAGTCGTGCAGGAACGGCCCCAGGTCCTGGCCGCCGACGCTGGTCGCCACGCGGATGAAGTCGGCGCTGGTGGCGCTGCCGTCGCGGTAGCGGTCCAGGTAGGCGTCGATGATGCGCCGGAAGGTCTGGTCGCCGACCTTCTGCCGGAGGGCGTAGACGACCAGCGAGCCGGTGCCGCGGCCGAGCGGGAACATGAGGTCCGGCCGGGTGGGGTTGCCCGGCGTGATGCCCTGGGCCCGGGCCGTCGGGTCCAGCGTCTCGTAGGACCAGCGGAACTCGTCGGCCAGCGACGGGCCGCCGTGCTCGGCCGAGTACAGGCTGTCGAAGTAGATGGCGAAGCCCTCGCTGAGCCAGATGTCGTGCCAGTCGGCGACCCCGACGGAGTCGCCGAACCACTGGTGGGTCAGCTCGTGCACGACGACCGGCGCCTCCTGGGGTTCGGCCAGCGCGCCGGCCCGGAACACCGGCAGCGTCTGGGTCTCCAGGGCGTCCGTCTGCTGCACGGCGTGGTCCGCGCCCAGCAGGCCGACCGTCTCGAACGGGAAGCGGCGGCCGATGCGCTGTTGGAGCCAGTCCAGGAAGCTCGGCAGCTGGTCCAGCATCGGCTTGGCCGCCACCGGGTCGGGCACGGCGCTGCGCAGCGGGAGGCCGTTCGGGCCGGTTCCGGTGACCATCGTGAACTTGCCGACCGCCAGCTGGGCGAGCTGGGGTGCGAAGGGATGCGCCGAGGCGTAGGTGAAAGTGGATGCGGACTTGGTGTCGTTCCGCGCTACCAGGGAGCCATTCGCGGCGACGGTCCAGCCCTTGGGGACGGTCACGTGATAGGTGAAATAGGCCTTGTCGTCGACGGCGTCGTTGCAGGGGAAGAAAAGATGGGCCCGGTCGGGCTGCCCGAACCAGGCGAAGCCGCCGTCGGGGCCGTTGGCCCAGCCCGCGGTGTCGTCCACTTGCGACGGCACCTTGGCGGCGCGGTCGGCGGTGAAGTCGACGGTGACGGAGAAGGCGCCCCGCACGGCCGCGACCGGATCGACGACCAGCTTCTCCTTGTCCAGGTGGAATGCGGCGTCACGGCCGTCGACCCGGACCTTGCCGACGGCGCCGCCCGCGTAGTCGAGCCGGAACTCGGAGAGCCTGCGATCGGCCACCGCCGCGATGCGGGCCGTGCCGGGCGACAACGTGGTGCTCGGGTTCACGTCGTAGGTGAGGTCGTAGGCGGCGACCTGGTAGCCGTCGTTGCCCAGATCGGGCAGCAGCGAAGGCGGGGATGGTGTGACCGCGGACACAGCGAGCGCGGTCGCCGCGGCCATGCTTGACAGGCTCATACGGGAACAATCCCCAGTTCAGCCGTAGGCGGACATCGCACCTGAGGTTGATCACCTCGGTACGACCGGGGGCTGACGTCACGACGTCGTAGTCTCTGTGTCATGGCCGCACCGGAACTGCACAGGTTCACTCTCCCCAACGGCCTGCGCGTGGTGCTCGCCCCCGACCGCACAGCCCCCGTGGTCGGTGTGAGCGTGCACTACGACGTGGGCTTCCGCTCCGAGCCCGAGGGACGCACCGGGTTCGCTCACCTCTTCGAGCACCTGATGTTCCAGGGCAGCGAGAGCCTGGAGAAGCTGGCGCACTTCCGGCACGTGCAGTCGTCGGGCGGCACGTTCAACGGCTCCACGCACCCGGACTACACCGACTACTTCGAGACGCTGCCCTCGGCGGCGCTGGAGCGGGCGCTGTTCCTGGAGGCGGACCGGATGCGCGCGCCGCGCATCACCCAGGAGAACCTCAACAACCAGATCGACGTGGTCAAGGAGGAGATCCGGCTGCGGGTGCTCAACGCCCCGTACGGCGGGTTCCCGTGGATCTGGCTGCCGCCGGTGCTGTACTCGACCTATCCCAACGCGCACAACGGCTACGGCGACTTCGCCGAGCTGGAGCAGGCCAACCTGGACGACTGCGCCCAGTTCTTCGACACCTACTACGCGCCCGGCAACGCGGTGCTGACGGTGGCCGGCGACTTCGCCCTGGAGCAGGCGACCGACCTGGTGCACCAGCACTTCGCCGACGTGCCGGCGCGGCCGACGCCGCCGCGGCCGTCGTTCGCGGAGCCGCACCTGCAGGGCGAGCGCCGTTCGGTGCACGAGGACCCGCACGCGCCGCTGCCGGCGCTCGCGGTCGGCTACCGTCTGCCGGACCCGGCCACCGACCTGGACGGCTACCTGGCCAACGTGGTGCTGGCCGCCGTGCTGTCCGACGGCGACGCCTCGCGGCTGCAGCAGCGCATGGTGCACCGCGAGCCGCTGGTCACCGACATCTCCGTGGGCGCCGGCCTGTTCGGGCCGCTGGACGCCCGCGACCCCGACACGTTCACCGTGACCGCCATGCACTCCCCCGAGGTGTCCGAGGACCGCATCCTCGGCGTGCTGGACGACGAGCTGGAGAAGCTTGCCGCGTCCGGCCCGCAGGAGGACGAGCTGGCTCGTGTCGCCGCGCGGTGGGCGGCGGCGATGCACCGTGAGCACGACCGCATCACCTCCCGCACGCTGTCCTACGGCGCCTCCGAGCTGCTGCACGGCCGCGCCGAGCTGGCGTCGGACCTGCCGGAGCGGATCCGCGCCGTCACCACGGACCAGGTGGCCGCCGCCGCCAAGGCCCTGCGGCCGGATTCCCGGGCCGTGCTCGTCGTTCCCGCCGCCGGAGGCAACCAGTGACTTCAGTCAGCTACCGCACGGCCGAGCAGATCGGCCACACCGAGAAGGGGCCGCGTCCGCTGCCCGCTCTCGGCACGCAGACCGCGGCGGCGCAACCGTCCCTTGTGGACACCGTGCTGCCCAACGGGCTGCGGGTCATCGCCGTGCGCAAGGAATCCGTGCCCATGGTCGAGCTGCGGCTGCGCATCCCGTTCGCGGGCACCGAGCGGCTGCACGCGGCTCGCGCCGAGGTGCTGGCCAACACGCTGCTGACCGGCACCGAGCGCCGCGACCGCACGCAGTTCGACACCGACCTGGCCGCGGTGGGCGCCGACCTGAGCTCCGTGGTCGACCCGGAGCGGCTCAGCATCGGCGGCAGCGCCCTGGCCAGCGGCCTCGACGTGCTGCTGGACGTGCTGGCCGACGCCCTGACCGGCGCGGTGTACCGGGACGACGAGGTGGCCCGCGAGTCGGAGCGCCTGGTCGAGCGCATCACCATGGCGCGGTCGCAGCCCAGCGTCATCGCCCGCGAGGCGCTGCAGACGCACCGCTACGGCGACCACCCCTTCGCCAAGGAGATGCCCGAGGCGGGGGAGATCGGCGAGGTCTCGCCGGAGCAGGTTCGTGCGCTGCACAAGGCCTCCGTGCTGCCGCGTGGCTCGCTGCTGGTGCTCGTCGGCGACGTCGACCCGGACGCCGCGGTGGCGGCCGTGGGCGCGGCGCTGTCCGGCTGGGAGTCCGACGGCAGCGCCGTGGAGCTGCCGAAGCTGCCCGTGCTGACGCCGGGCGACGTGCATCTCGTGCACCGGGCCGGCGCCGTGCAGTCGCAGATCCGGCTGTCCGCGCAGACGTTGCCGCGCACGGACCCGGGCTATGCCGCGTTGCAGGTGGCCAACCTGGTGTTCGGTGGCTACTTCTCTTCGCGCCTGGTGGAGAACATCCGTGAGGACAAGGGTTACACCTACGGCGCGCACTCGTACTTCGAGTTCACCAAGGACAGCGCGACCGTGCTGGTCGAGGCCGACACCGCCAGCGGCGTGACGCCGGCGGCGTTCTGGGAGACCCGGTACGAGCTGGGCCGGCTGGTGCTGTCGCCGCCGAGTGCGTCCGAAGTGGAGAACGCGCGGCAGTACGCCATCGGCTCGCTGCTGACGTCCACCTCCTCGCAGTCGGGTCTGTGCGCCACGCTCGTCGCGCTGGGCGCGATGGGCCTGTCCTACGAGTGGCTGCGCGACCAGCCGCTGCGCATCGCCGCCGTGACCGCGGAGCAGGTGGCCGAGGCGGCGGAGCAGCACTTCGCGCCGACCCGGTTCACCGGCATCGTCGTCGGCGACGCCGATGTGCTGGCGCCGCAGTTCCGGGCGATCGGCGGTGTGGTGCTGCCGTGACCACCTGTGCCACCTCGGCCGGGTTCCAGCTCGACGAACTGCCGGCGCTGTCCCGGACCGCGGTGCCTCGCAACGACGTGCTGCGGGACGACACCGAGCAGCTGGCGCGGCTGTGGCCGACCGCCAAGCTGCTGCCGGTCGACCGCCGCGGCCGGGCGCCGATGGGTCGCTCCGGCGACATGCCGGTGCTCGACTTCCGGGCCACCGAAGGGCCGACGCCGCCGTCGGACGCCGTGTTGCTCGGCGAGCAGGACGGCGTCTGCTACTGGGCTGTGCGGGCCGAGCCCGACGGCCCCGTGCAGGAAGGCATGGGCTGGGACGCCACGCTGCCCGACACCGACGAGGCGGTGTGGCAGGACCTTCGGCTGGCCGGCGGCCTGCTCAGCGCCGAGGACGCCGGGCTGCTGACCACCGCGGTCGCCGTGCTCAGCTGGCACGACGTCGCCAGCTTCTGTGCCAAGTGCGGGTCCCGGGTCGAGACCAGGCGGGCCGGCTGGGCCACGCACTGCACCGGGTGCGGGCGCGAGGAGTACCCGCGCACCGATCCGGCCGTCATCTGCCTCGTGCACGACGGCGCCGACCAGGTTCTCCTTGCGCGCCAACCGATCTGGCCGCCCGACCGGTACTCCGTGCTGGCCGGCTTCGTCGAGGGCGGCGAGTCGCTGGAGGCGTGCGTGGTGCGTGAGATCTGCGAGGAGGTCGGCATCACCGTGGACACGGTGCGCTACCTCGGCAGCCAGCCCTGGCCGTTCCCCCGCTCGCTCATGGTCGGCTTCAGCGCCGTCGGCGACGCCGCCCAACCGCTCGTGCCGGCCGACGGCGAGATCGAGAAGGCCCGCTGGGTGCACCGGGACGAGGTCCGCGCGGTGCTGGCCGCCGGCGGCACCGGCCCCGGCCTGATCCTGCCCGGCGTCACCTCCATCGCCCGCCGAATGCTGGAGTCCTGGGCCAAGGGCTGACACGTGCTCGAACGGCCGGTTGCCTCTGTGGCGACCGGCCGTTCGCCATCCAGTGCGGGTCACGCCACCAGGCGTGGTGGTTAGCGGATTCCCCTCTCACCCACTACCCACCCCCCAGTGACACCCTGTTGCTGTCGCCTTTCGGGGCCATCAAAGCCTGGCAGGGGCGGCTACTCGGCCAATACCGAGGCACTACTCGAGTAATTCGACGTGCGATCTCCGGACAGATCGCAAATCCCGCTGTGCACGGGCCGAGCAAGGCGACCGCCGTAGCCGATCAGCAGGCCCTTGAGGGCTTCGCCCACCTCGCCCGGGCCGCCGGCGACAAGGAACTGGCCCGCCGTCGGTGGGAGGAGGCGATCTCCCTGTATCCCACGGAGGTCTTCGAGGCCCGGTACGCCCGACACCACCTGGACTCGCTCGACGATCCGGCCGCGACCTGCTTCCGCTGCGCCATGACCGTTCGTTGACAGCCAAGGAAAAGGGCTCCGGGCCTGATCGGCCCGGAGCCCCTTTGTCGTTGCGGTGTCAGTGGTTCTGGTACGGGGCCTTGGCCTGCTGGGCGGCGTAGACCAGGGCCGGGCGCATCTTGGGCCAGAAGAAGCTGTCCTGGCAGGAGTACTTGGGCAGGAAGCCACTGCACCCGCGGCCGGCGTTGTCACCGACCTCGATGGTGAAGCTGGCCACGCCCAGCTTGTCGTAGGACCAGTCGTCTGTGCTGCCGGAGGCGTTGTAGAGCACCTGGCCGGCCTGGCCGTACGGGTAGCCGGTGATCGAACCCAGCTGCTTGCCGATGGCCCGCAGCGAGGCGTCGTTGCCGGTGTGCACGCTGGAGCTGTAGTCCCACGGGAAGATGACCACGCTGCCGTCGCTGTGCATCGTCATCATGATGCCCTTGGTGTCGGCGGGCGCCGGGTCGGTGACCCCGGTGCCGCTGCGGCGGGCCGGCCACAGGTTGCGGAACAGGCCCTCCATCGCGGTGTTCTCGATCTCCGAGTCGGCCGACGGTCCCTTGTAGACCTCGTTGCACGGGTCGGTCGAGGTGCTCGCCCCGCCGAAGTGCGTGTTGTAGTTGCGGTTGAGGTCCACGCCGATCTGGCCGCCGAAACCGCAGCTGCTGCCGTGGCTGTTGTCGGCGTTCTTGCGCTGGAGCTTGGGCGAGTTGCCGCCCTGCTGCACGATGTCGACGCCGTCGGGATTGGCGATCGGCACCACCCACATCTCGGTGGAGTCCAGCAGCGCCTTCACCGTGCTGTCGGTGGCGTAGCTGTTGACCAGGTAGTCGATCCAGCGGTACGCGACGTCGCCGGTGGTGATCTCACGGGCGTGGATCTGCGCCATCAGGAAGAACCGGGGCTTGGCCGAGTTCGGGTTGAGCGCGCAGTCGCCGGCCTGCTTCTTGGTGATGCAGATGCCCTTGAGGTCGTAGCCGGCCTTGCCCTTGGACTTCAGCCAGGACTGGCCGTAGGTGAACGAGGTGGCCAGGTCCGGGTGCTGCTGGGCGACCTGGTCCATGTGCGCGTACTGGGCGTTGACCGTGTGGTAGCCGCCGTAGTAGGTCTCGCCGGCGTCGGCCGCGGTCGGGCTGTTGGTCGCCCGCGCTTTGGGCGGCGTCCAGCTCGGCGGGGTCATCGCGCTCTCGGTGCTGACGGTGAAGCCGGCCGCGCGTAGGCGGTCGCCCTCGGCGGCCGCGCCGAGCACGAACAGGTCGTTGCCGTCGCGGTCCTCCAGCACGTCGAAGCCGTAGGAGAAGAGCTTCTCCGCGTCGGCCGAGGCGCCGGAGACCCGGTAGACGAAGGTGGCTTGGCTGGACTGCGTGCTCTCGGTGGCGGCCACGGTGGTGGTCGCCGTGCCGGCCTGAGGCAGCAGCAGTACGGCCGCGGCGGCGATGGCCGCCGCGACACCGCCGATGGGCAGGGGCAAACGCCGTGCCATGTGTCCTCCCGCAGGGTGAAAGGGCCAGCACGGACGGTAGCGCCGGGAGGTCACCCGCATAACCAACGAAGGGCGGGAATCAGGCCGGAGTGACCTTCTTGACGTACAGCAGGCGGTCGCCGGTCTCGATGGCGTCGGCCTCGGGGGCGTCGACCCGGTAGAGCACGCCGCTGCGGACGACGCCCAGCACGATGTCGGACAGGTGCCGGGGCGAGCCACCGATCTCGCCGGTCTCCACCTCGCGTTCGGCGATGGCCAGGCCGACGTCCGGGGTGAGCAGGTCCTCGACCATCGCCACCACGCTCGGCGTCGTGGTGGCCATGCCGAGCAGCCGCCCGGCCGTCTCGCTGGAGACCACCGTCTGGTCGGCGCCGGACTGCCGGAGCAGGTGCTCGTTCTCGGCCTCACGCACCGAGACCACGATGTGCGCCTTGGGGGCCAGCTCGCGGGCGGTGAGCGTGACCAGCACGGCGGTGTCGTCGCGGTTGGTGGCCACCACGATCGCCCGCGCTTTGGGCACGCCGGCCACGCGCAGCACGTCGGAGCGTGTGCCCGAGCCGGTGACGGTGACCAGTCCGCGCGCGGAGGCGGCCTCCAGGGCCGGCTTCTCCGTGTCCACCACCACGATCTGCTCCGCGTCGACGCCGTCGCCGAGCAGCGTGACGACCGCGGCCCGGCCCTTGGTGCCGTATCCGACGACGACCACGTGGTCGCGCACCTTCGACCTCCAGCGTTGGATCTTGAACGACTGCCGGGAACGCTCGGTGAGCAGCTCCAGCGTGGTGCCGACCAGCAGGATCAGGAACAGCGCGCGGATCGGCGTGAGGACAAGGACGTTGACCAGCCGGGCCGCCTCGGTGACCGGCACGATGTCGCCGTAGCCGGTCGCGGTGAGCGACACCGTCGCGTAGTAGAGGCAGTCGACCAGGCTCAGGCCCTTGGTGGCCCCGTTGGCGTCGCGGTAGCCGCCTCGGTCCAGGTAGACGATGACCACGGTGACCGCCAGCGCCAGCAGCGCGAACACCAGGCGGCGGATGACGGTCCGGATCGGGCTGCCGCCGGTTGCCGGCACCCGCACCACGCCGACCAGGGCATGGCCCGGACGGTCCGCGAGGCCGTCGACACTGCTGCTCATGCTGCCGCAGGGTAACGGGCCGCCGACGCGGTGATCACCTCCCCCGGATAGGTAACTTTTCAACCGATCATGAGTCGATAGTGGTAACTTCCCCACCACATCCCGCTCGACCAGCTAGGACCCGTTCTGCCTCGCCGCGAAGGGACCCAACGTGGCACCCTCGGTCCATGACGTCCCCCCGTCCGGCGCTCGCGTTGTCCGCCCTGTTGGCGGTCGCGGGCGTGAGCCACTTCGCCCGTCCGAAGCCCTACGACCGGATCGTGCCGACGGTCCTGCCGGGCCGGCCCCGGACGTGGACGCACATCTCCGGCGTCGCCGAGCTGGCGGTGGCCGCCGCGATCGTCACGCCGCGCACCCGCCGACTGGGCGGGCTGGCCGCGGCCGTCCTGTTCGCGGCCGTCTTCCCGGCCAACGTCAAGATGGCCCTGGACGCCCGTGGCCGGTCCAGGGGCGAGAGGTTGGCCACTGTCGCCCGCCTTCCGCTGCAGGTTCCCCTGGTGATCTGGGCGCTTCGGGTGAGCCGTTCGGCCGCCTGAGCCGTATGTTTCCTGCAATTGGCTATCTGCAAGACTCTGTCGCCGCGGCGACCCTGACCATAGGATGATCGCGTGCAGTCGCGAACCCAGCACGCTGTGTCCGCCCTCGGCTGGCGGGGCACGGTGATCTCGGATGTGGCCGTGCTCGGTCAACGGGTGTCGGCGGTGGTTCGGCTGCGCGCGGACGTGCACCGCTGGCGCACCGAGAACGGCTGGCCGCCCGCGCCCGACCCGTCCTGGTTCCACTCCTGGTTCGAGCCCGCGTTCCACGACGTGGTGCCGGTCTCGGCCGTGGAGCTCGTCGGCATCCTGGTGACGGAGTCCACCGTGGAGCAGGCCCTGGAGGCGTGCGGCACGCTGATGACCCTCGCGCCGTGCGCCGTGCTCGTGCCCGAGAGCAGCGACTACGACCCGTGGCCGCTGATCGAGCTCGACTACTACGGCGTCGGCCTCGTCCGCGCCGGCGACGACGGGCCGGCCCGCCTTGAGGTGGCGCCGGAGGACCGAGCCAGCGAGTTCGGCCCCTCGCCCTTCAGCCGCTGGCTGCTGGAGGTCCTGTACGCCCACGTCACCGCGCCCGGGGCGATGCTGCTCCAGCACTGGGACGGCGCCGAGCAGCTGCCGTAACTCGACACATGGCTGCCTGAGCGCGGGACTCGCGGTTCAGGCTCTGGGCACGGTGCTGAGCAGGAGTTTCAGGCCGTCGGCGTCCAGCAGGTCGGCGGGGCTCAGCGTGTGGTCGTGTCGCACGTAGTGGAAGGCCGCCCGCACCTTGTCCACCGGCGCGTTCTGCAGGGCCGCCCAGGCCAGGCGGTAGGCCGCCAGCTGCACCGAGAGCGCCGGCAGCTTGTCCTCCGTCGGCACCGCCCCGGTCTTCCAGTCCACCACCGTCCAGCCCCCGTCCGGGTCGGCGTAGACCGCGTCCATCCGCCCCCGGACCGCGACGCCGTCCACCTCCGTCTCGAACGCCACCTCGACATCCGCCGGCACCCGGTCCGCCCACTGGCTGGACAGGAACGCCTCCCTCAGCCGCGCCAGGTCGGCGTCCGTCTCCTGCCCGACGACGTCGTCCGCCGCGCCGGGCAGCTCGTCCAGGTCGAACAGCCGGTTGGACTTGAACCGCTGCTCCAGCCAGGAGTGAAAGGCCGTTCCCCGCCGGGCCAGCGGATTCGGCGGAAACGGCAGCGGCCTGCGCAGCCTCCGGGCCAGGGCGTCCGGGTCCTCCGCCAGCTCGACCAGCTGGCTCACCGTCAGCTGATCCGGCAACGCCACCAGCTCCCGCCGGCTCCGCGCCGCTTCCCGCTCCGCGAGGAGCACGTCCACATCGGCCGCCCAGCCTTCGGGGTCTTCATCATCGAGTGGGATTTCTTCCTCGGGCGGGGCTTCCCACTCCCACTCCGCCCCTGGGTCTTCTTCTTCCGGCGGCGGGATCTCCTCGTCCCATGGTTCCGCCGAGCTTCCCTGCACGGGCGGGATTTCCTCGTTCACAACGCTTTCCGTGCGCGGGGCCTTCGCCGCTTCCCGCTCGGCGTCGGCCAGGTCGGCGAGCGCCGCGAGGACCATCGTGGCTCCCTCGGCGACGGCGTCACGCCGTGACGCCAACGGATCCACGGGCCAGCGGGCGGTCCGAACGTCGGCGACCAAGGGGTTGCTCTCGTCCTCGGCCGGCGCGGGGGCCCACTCGTCGACCATGCCGGGCGGGCGGTCGCCGGTGCTGAGGACGGCGTGCACCTCGTCGAGGAAATCCGAAGGGCCACGGGGCTTTTCGCCGGTCTCGCCCCACCAGTGCCCGGACACGAGCAGCACTCGCTCCGACCGGGTCAGGGCCACATAACAGAGGCGCCGCTCCTCGACCAGGCGCCGTTCCTCGAACTCCTCGTTGTGGATGGCGATGGCCTCCTCGACCTCCTTGCGGTTGGAGGCGCCGGCGAGGTTGAGGCGGGGCAGGTCCTGGCTGTCGCCGCGGAGGTCGGCGGGCAGCTCGGTGACGTTCTTGAGCCACGAGGACGACTTGCGCGGGCCGGGGAAGACGTTGCGAACCACATGCGGCACAACGACGATCTCCCACTCCAACCCCTTGGCGGCGTGCATGGTCAGGATCTGCACGCGGTCCTCGGCCACCTCCACCTCGCCGGGTTCGAGGCCGTCCTCGGCGTTCTCGGCCGTGCGCAGGTAGTCCAACAGGGACGGCAAGGTGGCGGACGGGCTGGCCGAGGCGTAGTCGGCGACGACATCGGCGAAGGCGTCGAGGTGGGCCCGGCCGACGCGGCCGGGTCGGGCGGTGGCCTCGATGTCGAGCAGCAGCGTGCGTTCCACGTCGGCGACGAGGTCGGGCAGCGGCTGGTCCTGCCGGCGGCGCAGCATCGACAACTCGTTGCCGAGGCGGCGGATCCGCTTGTAGCCGGGCTCCGAGTAGCGCTCGGGTTCGCCGGGATCGTCGATGGCGTCGACCAGGCCGGCCTGTTCGGCGTGCTCGCCCGGCAGCGAGTCGGTGATCGCGGCCAACGGGTCGTCGCCGCTGCTCGGGCGCTGCCGCCCGGCCAGTTCCCCGGCACGCTTCCACAACGCCGCGATGTCCGCCGCGCCGAGCCGCCAACGCGAACCCGACAGCAGCCGGGCGGCGGCCGTGCCGGCGAGGGGTTCGATGAGCACGCGCAGGGCGCTGACCAGGTCGCGCACCTCGGGTTCGTCGAGCAGACCGCCGAGACCGACGACCTCCACCGGCAATCCACGCTCACGCAGGGCGTGAGCGATGGCGCCCATGTCGGCACGGCGGCGCACCAGCACGGCGGCGGTCGGCGGCTGGCCGGTGGCGTCGTACTGCGCCTCCCAACGCGCGGTGAGCTCGTCGGCCAGCCACGTGACCTCGGAGCGCACGTCCGGCAACAGCGCGCAGTGCACGTCGCCCGGCTTGGCCCCGGGTCGGGCCCGCAGCTCGTCGACGTCGAGGCCCGCGGCACGCAGCGGCCCGGACAGCGCGTTGGCCACGGCCAACACCTCGGGCGGGTTGCGGAAGCTGGTCAGCAGCCCGTACTTCGGCGCCGGTCGTTTGTCGGCGAGCGGGAAGTCGGTGGTGAACCGGGGCAGGTTGGCCGCGCTGGCCCCCCGCCAGCCGTAGATCGCTTGTGCGGGATCGCCAACGGCCGTGACCGGCATCGGGTCTCCCATGCCGAACAGCGATCGCAGCAACACGCGCTGGGCGTGGCCGGTGTCCTGGTACTCGTCCAGCAGCACCGCCCCGTACCGCTCGCGCTCGCCGGCCGCGACCTCGGGAAAACCGCTGGCCAGCTGGGCCGCGAGCGCCATCTGGTCGGCGAAGTCGAGCGCCGCCTCCTTGCGTTTGCGCAGTTGGTACGCCTCCAGCAGCGGCAGCATCGCGACCCGGAACCGCTGCGCCGTGATGATCTCCCGCAGCGCCGTGGGCATCTCCGCCCGCTGCCGCGGCCCCTTGGGCGCCGACTCGATGATCCGCTGCATCCACTCCGCGTGCCGCAGGATCTTGTCCGGCTCGACCAGGTGCTCAGCCAGCTCACCGGCCAGCGACAGCAGGTAGCCGGTGATCGTTGCCGGCACCTTGTCCGTGTCCAGGTCCTCGGTCCACGTCGCCACCACCCGGTGCGCGAGCTGCCACGACGCCGTGCCGGTCAGCAGCCGCGCGCCGGGCTCCACCGGCAGCCGCAGTCCGTGTTCGCCGACCAGCCGGCCCGCGTAGGCGTGATAAGTGAGGACGGTCGGCTCCGTCGCCAGCACCAGCGCCCGCCTGTCGCCGCCGGGGTCAAGCTCATCCAGCAGGCCCGACCCGGCCAGCCGCCTCAGCCGAGCCCTGATCCGCTCGCCGAGCTGCCTCGCCGCCTTGCGGGTGAAGGTCAGCCCGAGCACCCGATCCGGCGTGACCAGGCCGTTCGCCACCAGCCACACCACGCGGGCGGCCATCGTCTCGGTCTTGCCCGCGCCCGCCCCGGCGACCACCAGCGCCGGCTGCGCCGGCGCCGCCACCACCGCCGCCTGCTCATCCGTCGGCGCTGGCAGCCCGAGCGCGGCCGCCACCTCCTGCGGGCTGACCAGTTGCACGGACACCACGCTAGGTCGTCGCACCTCAGCGACCGAAACAGACCCGCCGTACGGCCGATCGGCACAACCGGGGACCAAGAGCCACCGGCCGTGCGGCCGATCGGCGCAGCGTTGTCCGCCGTCGACAATGAAGAAGTTTCACATTGGTCCGGTCGCGTCTATCTGGGTCACGCGGATTTCACCAGACTGAGCTCATGCCGACCGTGCGCATCCTCCTGGCCGCCGCGGTTGCCGCGGCCACCGTGGCCGCCCCCGCGGCCAGTGCCAGCCCTGCAACGCCGCACGTCACCGCCCTGAAGAATGTGCTCCTCGTGGGCAACAGCCAGACGGGGTCGGTGAGCTTCATCGACGAAAACGGTTTCACCAACCTGGGCAGCTTCAGCGTCATCCCCGACCTGCAGCAGCGCATCAACGAGATGGACCCGATCCAACGCATCGGGTACGAGACGGTGAAGGGCATCGAGGGCGGCGACCGGTTCGTCGACGACGCGACCCTGACCCCCGACGGCCGCCGGCTGATCGTCTCCCGTGGCAACCTCGACGACGTCGCCGCCTTCGACCTGGCGACCAAGCAGGAGTTGTGGCACACGCGGCTGGACGGCTTCCACGCCGACCACGCCGCACTGTCCCCCGACGGCACCCGCTTCGTGGTGTCGGCCACCACGGCCAACAAGGCGCAGTTCATCGACACGGCCACCGGCCAGATCGTCAACTCCGCCCCCACCGGCAACTACCCGCACCAGAACGACTACTCGGCCGACGGCAAGTACGTCTACAACTCCAGCATCGGCAACGTCTCGCTGCCGCAGTCGCTGGAGTGGGCCAAGGGCGCGTTCCAGCTCACCAAGATCGACGCCTCGACCATGCAGGTGGTCAAGACCTGGTCGTTCCCGCACGGCATCCGGCCCAACCTGGTCGCGCCGGACGGCAACACCTTCTACGCGCAGCTGTCCTACCTCAACGGCTTCGTGAAGTACGACCTGAACGCCGGCAAGATCGTGGCCACGGTCAACCAGCCGCTCAGCGACCACGCCAAGTCGCTCAAGCCGGACGACTACCCGAAGAACTCGGCCCACCACGGCCTGGCCCTGTCCGGCGACGGCCGCATGCTGTGCGACGTCGGCACCATCGACGACTACGTGGCGCTGGTGAACACCGACGGCCTGGTGGACAAGGCCTTCGTCAACTACCCGACCAACAGCCTGCCCTACTGGGGCCAGACCAGCAGCGACGGCAACTACTGCTACGTGTCGCTGAGCCAGGCCAACGCGGTGTCGGTCGTGGACTACCGCACCGGGACCGAGGTCGCCCGGGTGCCGGTCGGCACGTTCCCCCAGCGCGAGCGGGTGTCCAAGGTCGACCCGGGTGTGCTCGGATCGTTGTCTTGAGGCCGGTCATGACCACTGAGGAAACGGCCGGGCGCGCGACTCTGCGCCGCATCATGGAGCAGATGCGCGCCGACCCGGACGTGCTCGACGGCGTCGTCACCGAGGTGCGCGCACAGTCGCCCCAGGTGGCGGCGCTCCCCGTCGCCGAGGTCCGCCGGCACATCGCGGCGCTCCTCGGTGTCGCGTCGGCGGCCTTCATCGACTCCACCGGACTGGGCGTGGAGGCCGCCGACCGGCTCGCCACCGACCGAGCCCTGCAGGGCGTGCCGCTCTCGGCGCTGCTCGCCGGCTTCCAGACCGGGCGCGCGCACGTGCTGCGCGAGCTCGGCGGCCGCCTGCGTCAGCACGAGATGCTGGCCGACGACTTCGTGTCGGCCCTGCTCGAGCTCGACGGCTACGCCAACAAGCTGCAGAACCGGCTCGTGGAGGCCTACCGCGAGACCGAGCTGCGGCTGGCCCGCACCGCCCAGGCGGCCCGGGTCCAGGCCCTGCGCGAGTTGCTCAAGGGCGGGCCGGTGACCGGCGTGGTCAACACCGGCCTCGCCGAGGACCGGCACTACCAGGTGGTCCTGGCCGACGTGAGCGACCCACGCCAGGCCCGCCGCGCGGAAGCGGTGCTGGCGGAGACGTTCTGCGTCACCGTGGACGGTCTCGTGTGCGGCGTCGCCGTGCAGCTGCCGGATCTGTCGCCGGTGGCCGACGTGCTGGCCGTGGTGACGCCTCCGGTGCTGCCCAAGGACTTCGGCGCGGTGTACCAGGCGTGCCGGGCCGCCTTGCAGACCGGCCGCTGCCGTGGCCTCGCCGGCGCCGTGCGACTCACCGAGCTGGCCGTCGACCTGGTCACCGACGGCTTCCCGGCCATGGGCCGCATGCTCGCCGACGACCTGCTGGCCGGTCTCGCCGGCACCGACGAATTCCACCGGCTGCTGGCCTCGACCGCGTTGACCTACCTCGACCACGGCGGCCGGGTGGACGCCACGGCACTGGCCCTGCACGTGCACCCCAACACCGTGAAGCACCGCCTGCGGCGGCTGGGCGAGCTGACGGGTTTCAGCCCGCCCGAGGGCTCGCTGGCCGAGGCGCTGCGCTGGCGCTGGGCCGTGGACACCTGGATCCGGTCGACCGGGGCCTGGGCGGCCTCGGAGTCTCCGTCGTCACCACAGTCCTCACGGCGCAACGGTTCCCACCTGAGCGCCACCTCCTCTCATTCGCCCACCTGACGACCGGACTCGTGCAGCGGACAGGACGTCCGGGCCGGACAGCGCGGACAGTCCGGGCTCTCGGTCGCGGTGTACTCGGGCCCGACGCAGGAGGACGCCGCCTCCTGCACCGTGGCCAGCCACACCTTGGACGAGTCCGGGTCCAGCGGCGCCTGGACCCGTTCCGCCGCACCGGTCTTCTTGTCCTCCTTGGACACGTAGAGCAGCCGGGCCCCGCCCGGCTCCTCGCTCAGCCCGAGCTCCTCGAACGCCCCCAGCTGGGTGGCCAGCTGATACACCGCCAGCTGGGGATGCTCCTGGGCGTCGTCCTTGCTGACCGGCTGCTTGCCGGTCTTGATGTCGACGACCACGGGACGGCCCTGGTCGTCGACCTCCAGCCGGTCCACCCGGCCCTTCACCCGCAGCCATGGGCCGTCGGCCTGCGGGGGCACCTGCACCGACAGGTCCCGCTCGACGGCGACCTGGGTGAGCTCGCTGCGGCTGCGCTCGAACCAGGCCATGAACGTGTCGAGCATCTTCTGCACCCGGTTGCGTTCCCGGCGGGAGAACCAGGGCGCGCCGGCGTCGACCGCCGCCCACGCCTGGTCCAGCCGGACCTGGAGTTCGAGCCGCTCGACGCCGCTGGCCGCGGCCTGGGCCAGCGCGTGCACGAGGGTGCCGGTGATGGAGGCGAGCTGGGCCGGGTCCTCGCCGCCGTGCCGCTCCACCATCCAGCGCAGCGGGCACTTGGACAGCACCTCGATCGTCGACGGGGAGACGCTGACCGTCTCCTCGTCCGTCCACAACGGACTGTCGGTGGACACCTCCGGCAGCCCGTACCAGGAGCCGGGGTGGGCCCCCGGCACCCCGGCCGCCGCCAGCCGAGCCAGT
The DNA here is from genome assembly GCF_040682195.1 of Kutzneria sp. NPDC051319. NCBI lineage: Bacteria > Bacillati > Actinomycetota > Actinomycetes > Pseudonocardiales > Pseudonocardiaceae > Kutzneria > Kutzneria sp. NPDC051319. The sequence continues at coordinate 68,618 of NZ_JBFBAM010000049.1, forward strand.
TGGGCGGCGGCCCGGCGGCGGCTGCCGGGCTCCGCCTCGGCGTCGCAGCACACCCGACGCAGCTCGCCCACCAGCTCGGACAACACGAGCCCGCGCGGCGGCGTGAACACCGGGCGGACCGCCGCCTCCGGGTCGGCGGCGGTGCCCTCCAGCTCGTCCAGGAACCGTGACGGCTGTTCATCCTCACCACGCACGGCGCTGACCAGCAACGTTCGCTTGGCCCGGCTGGCGGCGACGATCAACAGCCGGCGTTCCTCGGCCAGCAGCGGCGCGGTGGCCGACACCACGTCACCGGGGTTCATGCCGTCCAGCAGGTCTCGCATTCGTTCCACGCCAAGCAAAGTGCCGCGCATGCGCAGGTCCGGCCAGACCCCCTCCTGGACGCCTGGAACCGCCACGACCGTCCACTCGCGACCGGCCGCCGCGTGCGCGGTGATCACCGTGACGGCTTCGCCCAGCGGGGCCGTCGGGGCCAGCGAGTCACCGACGATCTGTTGCGCCGTAAGGTAATCCGCGAAGCCGGCGACGCTCGCGGCCGGCAGCCGGTCGACGTAACGGGCGGCCGCGTCGAACAGGCCGACGATGGCGTCCAGGTCGCGGTCGGCCTGCGCGCCGGTCGGGCCGCCGCGAGTGGCCTGCGCAGTCCAGCGCTGTTCGAGGTAGCTGTCCTTCCACAGCTGCCACAGCACCTGTTCCACGCTCGCGCCGGCCTCGATGGCCTTGCGGGCCGTCCGCATCAGGGTGCCGATGCGACGGACCGGGGTGGCCTCGCTGTCCTCCAGCGCGATCAACAGGTCGTTGTCGTTGATCACGTCCACGAGCAGCTCGCCGCTGGAACGATCGCCGCCGGCGGCCAGCTCCAGCCGACGCAGGCCGCGGCGCAAACGCCGTAGCGCCAACGTGTCCGCGCCGCCGAGCTGCGATTCGAGCAGGTAAGCGGCCGTGTCCTGATCGAGCAGGGTCGGGTCGTCCGCGCACCGGAGCAACGTCAAAAACTGCCGTACCGCAGGCAGTTGCGCCAGCGGCAGCTCGTCGACCGGCACCGCCAGGGGCACCCCGGCGGCCAGCAGGGCCCGACGCAGCACGGGCAGCGAGTGCACCGTCGACCGCACCACCACCGCCATCTCCGACCACGGCACCTCGTTCAGCAGATGCGCCCGGCGGAGCTGGTCGCCGATCCACGTCGCTTCCTGCGCCGCCGAAGCCAGCAGCCGGATCTGCACGCTGCCGCGTTCCTCGTCCTCCCGGGGCAGCAGCTCCCGCTGCGGGCCCGCGCCCGGCAGCCGGGCGTGCAGGCGGCTGATGGCCTTGCGGATCTCCGGCGCCATCCGATGATCGACCTTCAGCACCTCGACCGGGCCGTCGGCGCGATCGGTCAGCAGCGTCGGATCCGCGCCACGGAAGGAGAAGATCGCCTGGTCCGGGTCGCCGGCCACGATGAATTCGTGCGCCGCCGCACCCAGCGCCCTGATCAACGCGAACTGCTGGTGATCGAGATGCTGGGCGTCGTCGACCAGCAGATACCGGACCCGCGCCCGTTCGTCGGCCAGCAACTCGGAATCGAGGTCGAAGGCCAGCAGCGCGCTGGAGACCAGCTCCGCCGCGTCGTAGGCCGGGGCGGCCGACTCCTGGGCCTCGCTGCCGGCCAGCAGCGTGACCTGCTCGTACTGGTGCCAGAAGGTGCCGGCCGCGGTCCACTCCGGCACTCCCTGCGTGCGCCCCAGCCGCACCAGGTCCTCCGGCCCCTGGCCACGTTCGGCCGCGCGCAGGATCAGGTCCCGCAGCTCCCCCGCGAAACCGGGAACGCCCAGCGCCGGCCGCAGGCTGTCCGGCCAGTAGCGGGCGTCCTCCTCGATGTCGCCGAGGAGCAGATCCCGCACCATCGCGTCCTGATCGGGACCGGCCAGCAACCGTGGCGGCGGCAGACCCTCCCTTGTGGACACGAGGCGCAGCACCGCGAAGGCGTAGGAGTGCACGGTCCGGACCAGCGGCTCACGGGCCGTGCGCGACGGGCCTCGATCCTTGAGCAGGCGGGTGATCTGCGACCGCAGCGCCACCGCCGCCTTCCGGCTGGACGTCAGCACGAGCACGCTCTCCGGATCCACGCCCGTGTTCAGCACCCGGTCCGCCGCGACGCCGGCCAGCAGCGTCGTCTTGCCCGTGCCGGGGCCGCCGAGCACCCGCAGCGGCCCGCCGTCGCGATCGATGACCCGGCGCGCGGTCGCGTCCCAGCGCGGCCGGGGCGGCGGTTGTGCCGGCCGGCGCACCAGGGCGAGCGGAGTGCTTCTGCGTGCCACGGATCGATCCAAGCACGCGCCCCCGACAGTCCTGGGTGCCCCCTTGATGCAGGGAAGGACGCCTTACCCGCGTTCAACGAGGGTAAGGCGTCCTT
>NZ_JBFBAM010000050.1:0-53048 GCF_040682195.1 Kutzneria sp. NPDC051319
ACCCTGCCGGCGCAGCTACGCAGGTCGTTGACGTGGGATCAGGGCAGCGAGATGCACCTGCACGGCCAGTTCACCGCCGCCACGGGGATGCCGGTGTACTTCTGCGACCCGCACTCGCCGTGGCAACGCGGCTCCAACGAGAACACCAACGGCCTGCTACGCCAGTATTTCCCCAAGGGCACCGACCTGTCGGTCCACACCGCCGAGCATCTGGACGCGGTCGCGGCCGAACTCAACGACCGACCCCGTATGACGTTGGGATGGGACAGCCCGGCCGAACGCATGACAGCATTGCTCACCAGCACCGGCTAGCAGCAGTGTTGCAACGACCGCTAGAAACCACCCATCCCGGGGGGCGTCCCCGAACCCATCCTACCCACGCCGGCCGCTGGTGGATCTTGGTGACGAGTCGCCTGTGGACGAACGGCGAATGCGGTGGGGGGTGTGGATAACAGGGGGAGATTTGCGGAGTGCAAGTTGCAAGTGGAGTGTCAACGCGGGATAAGGCCGGTGCGAACCGGGTCAGCTCTCCGAGAGCTCGCCGAGACGGGCCATGGTCTCGTGGACCTCGACGCGGTTGCGGCCCTGGCGTTTGGCGCGGTACAGGGCGATGTCGGCGGCGGCGAAGAGCTGGTCGAGCTTGGCGGGGCCGCCGGCGACGCCGATGGAGACGGTGGGGCGGCGGGCGGTGCCGAGCACGATGCGCCAGTCGTGCTGGTCGACGGCGGCGCGGATGCGCTCGGCGACGGCGGGGCCGACGTCGGTGCCGGGGCCGGCGTCGCCAAGCAGGACAACGAACTCGTCGCCGGCCCAGCGGGCGACCAGGTCGGCGGCACGGCACTCACGGCGCAGCAGCCGGGCGATCTCCCGCAGGGCGGCGTCGCCGGCGGCGTGACCGGCGTCGTCGTTGACGTCCTTGAACCAGTCGACGTCGACGAGCACGAGCCACGGCACCTTGCCCTGGGAAGCGGTGCCCTCCAACAGCTGCTGGGCGGAGCGCTCCAGACCGAGCCGGTTGGCCAAGCCGGTCAGGGGATCCCGGGCGGCGGCCTCCTGCGCGGCCATGGCGAGCTTCTGCGCCTGCACGGCCAGCCGCCGCTGCTCCAACGCCTGCCCGAGCCCCTCCTGCAAGGTCTCGGTGGCGATCCGGCTGGCGGCCACGCTGCACCGCAATGCGGCGGCCTCGCCGACCTCGTCCTCCATGGCCGCGCAGACGTCGGCGAGGTCGAGGGAGAACCGCAGCAGCAGGGAGTTGTCATTGATCTTGTTGGCGGCGCTGACGGCCCGGCTGGCCAGGGTCCGCGCCTGCACGAGCTCGCCGAGACCACTGTGCACGCAGCCGAGAACCCAGTTCCCGACGGCGACCGTCCACAGGTCGTCGATCTCCAGGCCGTGATCGAGCACCTCGGCGGCATGCCGCGCGGCCAGCTCCAGATCGCCGGTGCCGGCCAGGGAACGGGAGTAGGCGCCGAGCAGCGGCCAGTAGCTCACATCGTCCTTGCCGACGAGCGTCAGCCCCTCGCCCAGATGCTGCCGCGCCTCACCGAAGATCTCGTGCGCGTTGACGGGTTTGCCGTCGATGGCACGGAAGTTGAGCGTGCCGCCGAGCCGCTGCAGGCACTGCGCGAGCGCGGAGGGATCGCCGACCTCACGGGCCACGTGCAGCGCCAGCCGCACCATGTCCAACGCGGCCCGCCGGTGGCCGATGCCCTCCAGCAGGTAGCCGAGCTGCCCGAGCGCACGGCACGCGAGCACGCCGGTGGGCCGCTCGGAGTCCATCTCGGTCCAGCCCTCGGCGGCCAGCTCCAACGCGAGCGGGATGCGGCGCAGCCGCCACGCCATGGTCGCGCGGTGCACGAGCAGATAGGACCGGCCCCACCGGTCCGAGCTGGTCGGACCTCGGGAGACGACCTGCTCGAAGAGGGTGTTCGCCTCGCCGAGGCGGCCAGCGTTGAGCAGCAGGCGCACACGCTGATCCTGCTGCGGGAGCTGTCCCCCTACGAGCGAATCGTCCTGCTCCACTGGGTCCTCGACGTCCCCTGCTTCTTCGATGCGGTTCGGCTCGGGCCAGGCTACCGGCCTGGCCGTTGACCGTACCGCTCATGGTGGACAACGTCATCGAGTGGCAACCGTTCACGCCACCCGTGTCGTTCCAGATCGGGAACTTCGGGCAGGTCGCGCACGCCACCGAGGCACAGCCAGGCCACCGGGCGCACCCCGGCGGGCACGCCGAGCAGCCGGCGCAGGAAGTCCTCACGGTAGAAGCTGACCCAGCCGACGCCGAGTCCCTCGGCGGTCGCGGCCAGCCACAGGTTCTCGATGGCCAGGCACACCGAGTACAGGCCGGCGTCGGCAATGGCGTGCCGGCCGAGCACCGCCGGCGAGCCACGTGAAGGGTCGTAGCAGACGACGACGCCGAGGCTGGACTCCAGCACACCCTCGATCTTGATGCGGTCGAACACGGTGGCTCGCTCGGGATCCAGTGAGGCCTGGAACACACCGCGTTCGGCGAGCACGTGATCACGGAACTCGCGGCGGACCCGTTCGTCCGAGACGAGCACGAAGTCCCACGGCTGGGAGAGCCCGACACTCGGCGCCGCGTGGGCGGCCCGCAGCACACGTTCCAGCACGGCAGGGTCGATCGGCTCGCCCGTGAACTCGCGGCGGGTGTCCCGCCTGCGGTAGAGCACGTCATAGAGAGGATGCACATGCGCTTCCTACTTGACGCATACGGCCAAGCAGGAAGCGCGTGTGATGTATCTCAGCGCTGCGAAGGTCCCGGATAGGGCAACAAGGCCATTTCACGCGCGTTCTTGATCGCGGTGGCGACCTCGCGCTGCTCCTGCGGGGTCAGCCCGGTCACGCGGCGCGAACGGATCTTGCCACGGTCGGAGATGAACTTGCGCAGCAGCGTCACGTCCTTCCAGTCCACTCGGGTCACACCCTCGCGGCGCAGCAGGTTCACCTTGCGCTTGGGCGGGCGCCGATCGGTCTTCGCCATGGGTCCCCTCACCAACTCGACTTGCTGACGCCAGGCAGCTCGCCCCGGTATGCCGCCTCACGCAGCCGCAGCCGGGACAGTCCGAACTTGCGGAAGAAGCCGCGCGGCCGGCCGTCCACCGCGTCCCGGTTGCGCAGCCGGGTCGGACTGGCGTCGCGGGGCAGCTTCTGCAGACCGAGCGCGGCGCCCTCGCGTTCCTCCGACGTCGCCGTCGGGGAGGAGGCGACGAGCTTGAGCTGGGCCCGCCGCTGCGCGTAGCGGGCGACGGTCTCCCGACGGCGCTCGTTCTTGGCGATCTTGGACTTCTTCGCCATTCAGCGCTCCTCGCGGAAGTCGACGTGCTTGCGGGCCACCGGGTCGAACTTGCGCAGCACCATGCGGTCGGGGTCGTTGCGGCGGTTCTTGCGCGTCACGTAGGTGAAGCCGGTGCCCGCGGTGGAACGCAGCTTCACGATCGGTCGAACCTCGTTGCGAGCCATTACGACTCCTTCCGGGCTAGAACACCCATTCCGGCCAGGACCGCGTCGATCCCCTTGCGGTCGATGGTCTTGATCGCCTTGGCGGACAGTCGCAGCGTCACCCAGCGCCGCTGCGACGGCACCCAGTAGCGGCGGCGCTGGAGGTTGGGCTCCCACCGGCGGGACGTCCGCCGGTGCGAGTGCGACACCTGCTTGCCGTAGCCCGGGCGGGCCCCGGTCACCTGGCAGCGCTTGGCCATGCTGCACCTCCTTGTAACGACATTCGTTTTCAAAAATTCCCTCGGCAGGGTAGCCTGGCCGCTACCGAAGATGGAAATCGTTCTCAACTGGAGGGCTCGTGTCCGTACCGATCGTGCTGGTCGGCGGCCTGGCGGTGGCGGCGGCCGAGCGCGTGGCCGACGAACTGGCCGGCGACGGCACGGCCGTCGTGCACCACGACCTGTGCCGCGTGACCGAGGGTGTGGTGCGGCGACGGCTGCGGCACCGCGGCGAGGACACCTGGACCGTGCTCGAACTGGGGCACGGCTGCGTGTCCTGCACGCTCCGCGAGGACCTGTTGCCGCTGGTCGAGCGGTTGTCCGCGCGGGACGACGTGAGCCGGATCGTGCTGCACCTCGACCCGCGCATGGAGCCGGAGCCGATTTGCTGGGCGCTGGATCGGTCACGCGTGCAGGCCGTGGTCACCGCCGTCGACCACGAGCAGTGGCTCGAAGACGCCACCGGTGACGACTCGATGCACGAACGCGGCCTCGGTGGCAGCGCCGACGACGAGCGCACCGTCGCCCAGGTCGCCGTCGGTCAGGCCGAGTTCGCCGACGTGCTCGTGCTCACCGGCCCGGCCGGCCGACTCGATGCCGTGTTCCGCCGGCTGGCACCGACCGCGCTGCGTGTGCCGCTGGGCGGCACGGACTGGCTCGGGAAGCTGCCGGCCAACGCCCGCCGTGGCCGTCCCGACAGCGCACACGGGCCGCTGCTGCGCGGCGAACCGCCGCTGCACCGCGAGGACGGCTTCGAACTGCTGCTGTTCAGCGAGCGCCGACCGTTCCATCCGGAACGCTTCCACGCCGCAATCAATGTGCTCCTTGACGGCGTTGTGCGCACCAGAGGCCGCTTCTGGCTCGCCAGCCGGCCGGACACCGCGCTGTGGCTGGAGTCGGCCGGCGGCGGCCTTCAGATCGGGCATGCCGGTCCGTGGCTGGCCGCCATCGACGACTGGGACGGCGTGGACGACGACCGCCGCGCCATGGCCGCCCTGAACTGGGATCCGTACTACGGCGACCGTGGGCAGGAGTTCGTCGTGCTCACCGACGGCGCCGACCACGCCGAGATCACCGCCGCGCTGCACGAGGCCCTCGTCACCGACGCCGAGCTGGCGGCCGGACTGTCCGCTTGGGACGGATACCACGACCCGTACCTGTTCACCGACCGTGAGGACGAACTGCGATGAAAAAGGGCATCCACCCTGACTACCACCCCGTGGTGTTCCAGGACTCCTCGACCGGGACGTCGTTTCTGACCCGGTCGACCGCCACTTCGGACCGCACCGTCGAGTGGACCGACGGCAACACCTATCCGCTGCTCGTGGTCGACATCACCGCCGACTCCCATCCCTTCTGGACCGGCGCCCAGCGTCTCGTCGACACCGCCGGCCGCGTCGAGAAGTTCAACCGCCGCTACGGAAAGAGGACCCGCTAGGACGAGTTCGAGCAGGCGGTTGCCGTGCCTTGCCACATGCGCTTCCCACTTGCGCCTTGGACGCAAGTGGGAAGCGCACGTGGCAGAAAACAGGGGGCTGAGGGGGCTCGGGGCTAGGCTGGGAGCCTCCGACGCGACCAGGGGCGGTGCTCGGCGGGCGGCGCGGCACGAGGGCGGAAAGCCCTCAGCGCACCGAGGTTTTCTGGGTGGAGCCGTCGGGGGACTGGCGCCACTGGCCGAAGGGGCGGTCGATGGTCCACTCCCCGGAGGGATTCCGCTCCAGCACGCGGAACTCGCAGTGACCGGGGTTGGACAGGGACTCGAACAGCTCGATGCTCCACGAGAACAGCCGTCGGCACAGCAGGCGCATGGCCAAGCCGTGGGACACCACGAGCACGGTTTCGGGGTGGTTGGCCTGCTGGAGCATGCGCAGCTCCAGCTCGGCCAGGAAGCTGGCGACGCGGTCGTCGACGTCGGCGCCGGACTCGCCGTGGGGCAGCCGGTAGAAGAAGTGCCCGAACTCGTGCCGCAGGCGCTTCTGCACCTCCTGCTCGACGGGGTCCTGGAGGTTGCCCCAGTCCTGCTCCCGCAGCCGCGGCTCGGCGACCATGCGCTCGGTCAGGTCCCGCACGCCGAGCAGTTCGAAGGTCTGCCGGGTCCGCAGGTAGGGGCTGACGTAGGCGGCGACGGGCCCGGGCGCCATCAGGGCCCTGATGGCCGGCGCGGTGTCGGCGGCCTGCCGTTCGCCGGTGAGGGTGAGCGGCAGCGCGTGGTCGGGGATCCGGCAGTACGCCAGCTCGTCGACGTTGCCGAGGCTCTCCCCGTGCCGTACCAGGATGATCCGCATGCTTCCCATTCTCCGGTCGGCTCCAACCGGAGCATCCGCCTCTACGGATAGTAAAACCCGTACGCTGCGCAACCGTGGTCATTGAGCTGATCGGTCTAGTCGCGTTCGCGGCGTCCGGCGCGCTCGCCGCGGTGCGCGCCCGGCTGGACGTGTTCGGCGTGGTCGTCATGGGTCTGACGACGGCGCTGGGCGGCGGCATCATTCGGGACGTGCTGCTGGGCATCCACCCGCCGACCACGTTGCGTAGCTGGCCCTACCTGCTCACGGCGGCGGTGACGGGAATCGCGGTGTTCTTCTTCCACCCGCAGGTTGCCCGTCTGCGCAGGGCGGTGCTGCTGGCGGACGCGGTCGGCCTCGGCGTGTTCGTCACCGCCGGCACGACAACGGCCATGCAGCACGGGGTTCCGGCCTACACGGCCTGCCTGATCGGCATGACGGTGGGCATCGGCGGCGGTGCGATCCGGGACGTGCTGCTGCGGGAGATCCCGATGGTGCTGCGCAAGGAGATCTACGCGGTGGCGGCGCTGGCCGGCGCGGTGGTGGTGCCGATCGCGGCCTACCTGAGGATTCCGGACCTGTGGGGCACGGTGATCGGCTCGGCGCTGGTGGTGGCGATCAGGCTGATCGCGCTGTGGCGGCACTGGAATGCGCCAGTGCCGCGTGCGGGCGAAAACGCTGCGAGCTGAGGCGTTCCACCCACGGCAGCTCGTCGAGCTCGGACCACGTGTCACGGCCCGTCCAGGCCACCACGCCGGCGCCGTCGGTGCTGGCGTGCAGGTAGGTCCCGGGCGTGACGTGAGCACGCATCAGGTCGACCAGCCGCCGCTGCCGGGCCACCTTGCTGACGCCGAAGGACACGATGACGATCTCCGACGAGCAGCCCGGGGTCGCGTCTACCAGCCGGTAGCCGAGCTGGTGGCTGTTCCACTGCTCGTAGTGCATGACCAGCCGGCCGTCCTCGCCGAGCAGCACGCTGCGGGTCAGGCAGTCCGACGGCCACGGCCGCGACCGCCAGGTCTTCACGGCCGCGTCGGCCGCGCGGAGCTGGTCGTCGGTGCGCCAGGTGCGGATGACGATGCCCGCGACGTCCGGGCGGGCGAAGTCGGGCAGTTCCATACGCCGATGATGGAACCTCACGTTAGGTAGAGGTCAAGCCCGCACGTGAGTGGCTCACGTGCGTTTTGCGGGACACCTGAGTGGCTCAGGTGCGCCTGGATGCGAAGGGAGCCACTCACGTGCGGTCACGGAGGGTGGTCAAGCGAGCACATCACCCGGTCGGTGAAATTGTGTCTGTCCTTGGCTCCCTCTCAGGCACCTCTCAGGACCGCAGGTAACACTTCCTTTATGCGCATCCTCGTAGTGGACGACGACCGGGCCGTGCGCGAGTCGCTCCGTCGCTCGCTGCAGTTCAACGGCTACCAGGTCGAGTTGGCCGGCGACGGCCAGCAGGCGCTGGAGGCCGTCACCGCGCAGCGTCCCGACGCGATGGTCCTCGACGTCATGATGCCGAGGCTGGACGGGCTGGAGGTGTGCCGGCGGCTGCGGGGCACCGGCGACGACCTGCCGATCCTGGTGCTCACGGCCCGTGACGCCGTGTCGGACCGGGTGGCCGGCCTCGACGCGGGGGCGGACGACTACCTGCCCAAGCCGTTCGCGCTGGAGGAGCTGCTGGCCCGGCTGCGGGCGCTGCTGCGCCGCGCGGTGGCCGACGACGCGGCGGCCAACGCCCCGTCGGCGACGATGCGCTTCGCCGATCTGGAGCTGGACCCGGGGACCAGGGAGGTGCGCCGCGGGGAGCGGTCGATCAGCCTCACCCGCACCGAGTTCAGCCTGCTCGAACTGTTCCTCGCGCACCCCAAGCAGGTCCTCACCCGGGGCCGGATCCTGGAGGACGTATGGGGCTACGACTTCCCGACCTCCGGGAACGCCCTGGAGGTCTACGTCGGCTACTTGCGGCGAAAGACCGAGGCCGACGGCGAGCCGCGGCTGCTGCACACGGTGCGCGGAGTTGGCTACGTGCTCAGGGAGACCCCTCCGTGACGATGCCCCACGTCGAGGGCAGACGGAACGTCTCGCTGCGCTCGCGGGTGATCCTGCTCACGGCCATCTGTGTCGCCGGCGCGGTGGCGCTGGCCTCGGTCGGCGCGTTCATGGTCGTCAGCAGCAATCTCTACAGCCAGGTCGAGCTGTCCATCCAGTCCACGGCCAACAACGCGCTGGACACGATCCACCGCTACCAGGGCAGCGACACCACCCTGGTGCCGGTGGGCTCGAAGGACCTGATCGTCGCCGAGTTCACGATCACCGGCCAGGTGCGCACCAACAACGACACCCTGCCGCTGCCCAAGCTGACCACCAACGAGCAGTCCTATCTGAAGCAGGACGGCTGCACCTCGGTCCGCAAGGACGTGGCGACCGACAACCAGGTCATGGTGTGCAACGTGGCGCCGGGCGTGGCGCTGCTGGTGGCCCAGTCGCTCAAGCCGACCGAGCAGCTGCTACAGAAGTTGGCGCTGGTGCTGGTGTTCGTGGGCATCGGCGGCGTGCTCGTCGCGGCGCTGGCGGGAACCGCTGTGGCGCAAGGTGGTCTGCGACCGGTGACCCGGCTGCGGCAGGCGACCGATCACGTCACGGCCACGGGCGACCTGCGTCCGATCCCGGTCACCGGCGACGACGAGCTGGCCATGCTCACGACCAGTTTCAACACGATGCTGGGCGCGCTGGCCGAATCGCAGGAACGGCAGCGGCGGCTGGTCGGCGACGCCGGCCACGAGCTGCGCACGCCGCTGACCTCGTTGCGCACCAACCTCGAACTGCTGTTGGCGTCGGAGAAACCCGGCGCGCCGAATCTGTCGGCCGAGGACCGGCGTGAGATCTACGACGACGTGCAGGCCCAGATCGCCGAGATGACCACCCTCATCGGCGACCTGGTCGAGCTGGCCCGTGAGGACGGCCCGCAGGCCGTGCACGAGCCGGTGGACATGGTGGAGCTGGTCGAGCGGGCGCTGGACCGGGCCCGTCGGCGGGCCGCGGGCCAGCAGTTCCTGGTGAGCGTGCAGCCGTGGTACCTGCTCGGCGAGGCGCACGCCCTGGAACGGGCCGTGCTCAACCTGCTCGACAACGCGGTCAAGTTCACGCCCGCGGACGGCATAGTCCGGCTGGAGATGAAGCCGGTCGGCGACGGCACGATGCTGATCGAGGTGGCCGACAGCGGTCCGGGCATCGCCGAGGCGGACCTGCCACATGTGTTCGAGCGGTTCTACCGGTCGAGCGAGGCCCGCACCCTGCCGGGTTCGGGGCTGGGCCTGGCCATCGTGGCCCAGGCCGCGGAACGCCACGGCGGCAAGGCCTACGCCGGCCGGGCGCCGGAGGGCGGCGCGCTGATGACGATCAGGCTTCCTGGTCGGCCGAGCGCCGGCTGACTCCTGTACGGCGGCCGTCCGCGACCTGCGCGGCGGCCGCCAGGATCAGGTCGGCCAACGTGAGCAGCACTCGACTCAGTGCGACCACGGTGACCACTGCCGGCTTGTCCAGCGCAAACCCAATGGACAAACCGAGAATGAGCTCACGGGCGCCCAGCCCGGCCGGCAGCACGAACGCGACGATGCCGGCCACCGACGCCAGCACGAAGGCGCTCACCGCAACGGAAGCGCTCGCCCAGTCCACGGTCGCGAACGCCGAGACCAGCACGGCGAAGTGCACGCCGGTGATCAACCAGCCCAATGCCATCCACGCCACCGCCCGCACAACAACGCCGCGGGACGGCAGCGCCGGCGGCTCGCCCGTACGCCTGAGCAGCCGGTAGCCGAATCCGACCAAGCTGGTCAGCAACCGCGGCGAGAGCACCGGTACCAGGCACAGAGCCAGCAACGGCACCAGCAGCCACCACAGCCCGCTGCCCTGGGCCAGCGACGGTACGGCGATCAGCCCCACGATCAGCCCCGCCACCGTGGAAAGGGTGACGCTGCCGAGGAAAGCGGCGGCCAGCCGGCCGGGCGGCTCACGCAGCCGGCGCGCGAGATCCGCGTGGGCCAACGCCGGCCACAGCCCGCCCGGCAGGTACTTGCCGAGCCCGGCCACGAAGTAGACCCGAGACGCCGTGACCACCGGCAGCCTGGTGCCCAGGCCGGCCAGCAGAACCCGCCAGCCCAGCATGCCGGCGAACGACCCGGCGAGCGCCAGCACGACCGCCAGCGCACATCGGCCCGGCCCGGTCCGGGCGATGTTGTCGAGCAGATCGTCCCGCGTGGACCACAGCTGGTAGCCGATGAAGCCCAGCACCACGGCATAGCCGACGAGACGTCCGATCCGCAGCATGATCACACCACCCGGCTCCCGACCACGATATCGGTTCGCGGCGCCTTGACCTGTTGGTGCGGCACGGTGAACTTCAGGTCGGCATGATCCCGTGAGTCAGGGCGAGGTCGCGCCGGTCTCCGGCGCGACCTCGGCTCCGCGCGCGACGCGCGGCACAAGCACCAGCTCAGCCCTTGTTGGCGCCGAGCGTGAGGCCGCTGACGAACTGCTTCTGCAGCGCCAGGTAGATGGCCAGGGTGGGGATCGCGGTCAGCAGCGCGCCGGCGGCGATCAGGTTCTGGTTGCTGAAGTACTGGCCCTGCAGACTGGAGATCGCCGACGTGATCGGCCGGTCCGAGCCGGTCTCGAACAGCACCAGGCCCCAGAAGAAGTCGTTGTAGATCCAGATGGTCAGCAGCGTGGCCAGCGCGGCGAAGGCGGGCCGGCACAGCGGCAGGATGATCTGCCAGAACTGCCGGAACACCGACGCCCCGTCGACGAGCGCGGCCTCGGTCAGCTCGTGCGGGATCGTCTTCATGTAGTTGCTGAGCACGAACGTGCAGAAGCCGCTCTGGAACGCGACGTGGATCAGGATCACGCCGAGGTAGGAGTTGTACATCAGCCCGGAGCCGTTGGACAGCCAGTCCGGCAGCGGGATGAGCAGGTACATCCGGAACAACGGCGTGATGATCACCTGCGGCGGCAACAGGTTGCCCGCCGTGAACAGCATCAGCAGCGCCAGGTTGATCTTGAAGTTGAAGCGGGACACGAAAAACGCCACCGAGGCGGAGCACAGCAGCGTCACCAGCACGGCCGGCACGGTGATGATCACCGAGTTGAGGAAGTAGTGCGGCAGGCCCGCCTGCTCCCAGGCGTTCTCGTAGTTCTCGAACGTCAGCGCGCTGGCGATCGAGAAGTAGCCGTGCTGCGAGGTGTCCGCGAAGGTGCGCAGCGACGTGTAGACGGCCCAGAGGAACGGCACCAGCCACACCAGCGCGGTCACGGTCAGGAACCCGTGCAGCACAAGGCGAGCCGGCCGGACCCGCTTGCGCCGTTGCGCGGGCGCCGGCCGCGACGACGTCGCGGCCGGGACTTCTGCGACGGCCGTCATGGCTGCTGCTCCTTGCGGAAGGTCTGGAACACGTACGACAGGATCGGCACCAGCGAGATCACCAGCAGCACCGCCGCGAGCGCCGAGCCGTAGCCGATCAGGCTGGACTCGCCGAGAATGTTGTTGGCGATCAGGATGGACAGCAGCTCAAGGCCCGGTTTCGTGCCGTTGCTGCCGGCGACCACGTACACCAGGTCGAAGGCGCGCAGCGACTCGATGATCGTCACCACCAGGATGATGATGTTGATCGGCTTGAGCGCCGGGAACGTGACCCTGGTGAACGCCTGCCACTCGGTCGCGCCGTCCAGCGCCGCCGCCTCGCGCAGCGACGGGTCGAAGCCCTTCAGCCCGGCCAGGTACAGGATCATGATGTACGCGGCCTGCTTCCAGCTGGCCGCGATCAGCACCGCCCACAGGTTCAGGTGGGAGTCGCCGAGCCACTCGATGTAGGACGCGCCGGGCTTGTTGGTGCCCAGAATGCTGTTCACCAGGCCGTTGTCCGGGTCGTAGATCGTCTCCCAGATGAACCCGGTCACCGCGGCGGAGATCACCACCGGCAGGAAGATCGCGGTCTGGTAAAAGCGGGTGAAGCGGATGCTCTTGTCCAGCTGGTAGGCCAGGAACACGCCGAACGGCGTCGGCAGCAGCACGAAGAACACCAGCCAGATCACGTTGTGCTGGACCGCCGGCCAGAAGGTCGGCGACACGGTGAACATGGTGATGTAGTTCTGCACGCCGATCCACTGGATCGTGGCCAGCCCGCCGATGCCGTCCCAGCGCGCGAACGACAACACCAGCGACACGAGGGTCGGCACCCACACCAGCACGATGTGCAACAGGGTGGGGATGCCGACCATCAGGCCGAGCACGATTTTGTCCCTACCGGTGAGCCGGCGCACGCGGCGGGAGCCGGACACGCCGGCTCCCGCCACGTTCTCGGCCGCGTCGGTGATGACGGTCATGGCCTACCTCAGGACTGGAAGTACTGCGACTTCTGCGACTGGATCTGGGTCAGCAGCGAATCGGAGGTGTTGGGGCTCTGCACGAACTGCGCGAACGCGGGCTCGACCACGTTCTGGATGAAGCCCGGGTCGCTGTCCCGGTCGCCGAACTGCGACAGCTGCTTGGCGTCGGCGACGAACTTGACCGCCTTCTGCTGCAACGGCCCGTACTTGCTGGTGTCGGCCTTCTCGTTGACGGCCAGGTTCGAGGCGTCGATGGACAGGTAGGTGTCCTCCGCCTCCGCGCTGCCGAGGTAGGTCAGCAGCTTCTTGGCGCCGTCCGGGTTCTTCGGGTTCTTCGACAGCAGGAAGCCGTCCATCGGCGCCTCGACGGCGTCGGTGCCGTACTGCGAGTTGATCTCCGGGAAGGCGAAGAAGTCCAGGTCGTCGTACGCGGCCTTGTCGGTGAAGGACTGGCCGACGAACATGCCGATCACCATCATGCCGCCGGTCTTGTTCACCAGCGCGGCCGACGCGTCCTCCCACTTCTTGCTGGAGGCGCCCGCCTGGTAGTACGGCAGCATGCGCTTCCAGGAGTCCATGGCGCTCTTGACCTTGGGGTCGGTCCAGGACTCCTTGCCGTGCATCAGGTCCATGTGGAACTGGTAGCCGTTGGTGCGCATGTTCAGGTAGTCGAACGTGCCCAGCAGCATCCAGCTCTCGCCGCCGCCGAAGCCCTGCACGAACGGCGACAGCCCGTCGCCCTGCATCTTCTTGGCCAGGTTGATGAAGTCGTCGAACGTCTTCGGGACCGTGTAGCCCTTCTCCTGGAACAGGCTCTTCCGGTAGAACACGCCCCACGGGTAGTTGTAGATCGGCACGAAGTAGTAGTGCCCGTCCGTGGGGTTCTTCGACAGGTCCTTGACCGCCTGCGGGAAGTTGGCGCCGATCTTGTCCCACACGTCGTCGATCGGGCTCAGCAGCTTCTTGTTGGCGAAGAACTGCATCCGGTAGCCGGCGAACCAGGTGAGCACGTCGTCCGGGGTGCCCTGCAGGTAGCTGTTGATGTTCTGCTGGAACGCCTGGTGGTCCTGCACGTTCGCCTTGGCGGTGAGACCGCCGGACTGCTTGGCGAAGGCGTCCAGGACCGCCTGGTAGGCCTGCTTCGGCTTGGCGTCGGAGCCGTTGGAGCCGAACGAGACCGTGTTGGGGTCCGACGCGGACGAGCCGCCGGAGCCGCAGGCCACGAGGCCGGGTGCGGCCGCGAGACCGGCGCCGGCGAGCAGCACCTTGAGCACCGACCGCCGGTCGAGTGTGGGCAGTTGGCCTGGTCTTGGGCGCGCCATCGGGCCCCTCCCGTGTTGAGTGTGAACCAACGGAGTCAAACAAAGTTGCGCACAATGTTGTACCCGTCACAACAGATGTCAAGACCCAGTTTCGCCTGGTTGCTCGCTGTAGACCAGTCGGAACAGTCTGCTCAGGGGTTATTGGCCGGTGACGGGGGTAACAGTTATCAAGTCGTAGCCTGTTTGAGTGTGTTGACGTTTGGTGGGTGTGTAGTCCACGCTTCTGCCGTGACCGGATGGCCGACCGGACTGGCGAGCCCGAGCTGGGGCGGTGACTACAACCCCGAGCAGTGGCCCGAGCACGTCTGGAAGCAGGACGTGGAGCTCATGCGGCGGGCCGGGGTGAACCTGGTCAGCGTCGGCATCTTCGCCTGGGCCCGGCTCGAGGTCGCCGACAACCGGTTCGACTTCGGCTGGCTGGACCAGGTCCTCGACCTGCTGCACGACGGCGGCATCCGGGTGTGCCTGGCCAACGCCACCGCGTCGCCGCCACCGTGGCTGACCGGCGCGAACCCGGACATGCTGCCGGTGCGGGCCGACGGCGTGCGGCTGTCGCACGGGTCCCGGCAGGAGTACTGCCCGACCTCGCCGGTGTACCGCGACCGGGCGATCGCGCTGACCGAAAAGATCGCGCTGCGTTACGGCGAGCACCCGGCGCTGGCCGCCTGGCATGTCAACAACGAGTACGGCTGTCACGTGAGCCGCTGCTACTGCGACCGCTGCGCCGACGTGTTCCGGGACTGGCTGCGCGCCCGCTACGACCTCGACGGCCTGAACCGGGCCTGGGGCACCGATTTCTGGAGCCAGCACTACTCGTCGTGGGACCAGGTGCTGCCGCCGCGGGTGACGCCGACGTTGCCGAATCCGGGCCAGGTGTTGGACTTTGCTCGGTTCTGCTCCGACGCGCTGTTGGATCTGTTCTGCGCCGAGCGGGACGTGCTCAAGGAGCTCACGCCGGACGTGCCGGTGACCACCAACTTCATGGCCAACTGGACCTTCTCCGCGCTCAACTACTGGCACTGGGCGGCCGAGGTCGACTTCGTCTCCAACGACCACTACACCCGGGCCGACGACCCCGAGCGGCACATCGAGCTGGCCCTGTCGGCCGACCTCGTGCGGGGCCTGTCCCGCGGCGAGCCGTGGCTGCTGATGGAGCAGTCCACCTCGGCCGTGAACTGGCAGCCGCGCAACTTCGCCAAGCTGGCCGGGGAGATGCGCCGCAACTCGTACTCGCACCTGGCCCGCGGGGCCGACGGCACGCTGTTCTTCCAGTGGCGGCAGTCCCGGGCCGGCGCCGAGCGCTTCCACTCCGCGATGCTGCCGCACGCCGGCGAGGACACCAAGGTGTTCCGCGAGGTCACCCAGGTGGGCGAGGAGTACGGCCGGCTGGCCGAGCTGGTCGGGTCCACTGTGGACGCGCAGGTGGCGCTGGTCTACGACTTCGAGTCGGCCTGGGCGGCCGAGCAACCGGCCCATCCCGTCGCGTTCGACTACTACGCCACCGTGCTCGGCCTGTACAAGGCGCTGTGGCGGCTCGGCGTCACGGTGGACGTGGTGCCGCCGTCGGCCGACCTGACCGGCTACCGGCTGGTCGTGGTGCCGGCGCTGTACCAGGTCACCGACGACGAGGCCCGCTGGCTGGAGGACCATGTGCGCGCCGGCGGCCACGCCCTGGTGACGTGGTTCTCCGGCATCGCCGACGAGAACTCGCGCGTCCGACCGGGTGGTTATCCGGGCGCGTTCCGTGACCTGCTCGGCGTAAGGGTGGAGGAGTTCTTCCCGCTGGCCGACGGCGACACCGTGCGGCTGACCGGCGGCCTGTCGGCCTCGTACTGGTCGGAACTGCTGCACGCCAACGGTTGTGGGGTCGTGTCTTCCTATGTGGACGGTCCTCTGGACGGCGTGCCGGCGGTGACCCGCAACGAATTCGGCGAGGGTGTGGCGTGGTACCTGGCGACGACTCTCGACGCCGACAGCGCGGTCACGGTGCTGTCCGACGTGCTGGCGGGGGCCGGTGTCACGCCGACCGTGTCCGCCCCGCCGGGGGTTGAAGTCGTGCGGCGACGCGGGGAACGGATATCCTGGCTGGTGGCGATCAACCACACCGGCGCGGACGTGGTCCTGCCGGTGGAAGGCGTGGAACTGATCTCCGGTGTCGACACGGCCGGCGGTCTGCCGGTCCCGGCGGGCGGGGTCGCCGTGGTCCGGGAGGTGTGACGACGTGCTCGCACGGCAGCGGCAGGCGGTGATCCTGGAGGAGATCCGGCGGATCGGCGCCGTCAAGGTCAGCGACCTGGTGGTCCGGCTCGGGGTCTCGGACATGACCGTCCGGCGCGACCTCGACGTGCTGGCCGGCCGGGGACTGCTGGAAAAGGTTTACGGCGGCGCCACGACGGTCGGCGGCCGCAGTACCGACGAGCCCGGCTTCGAGGCCAAGTCGGTCCGGCAGCTGCCGGAGAAGGAGGCCATCGCGCGGCTGGCCGCCGACCTGGTCCGTCCCGGCACGGCCATCGGCCTGTCCGCCGGCACCACCACGTGGACCATGGCCCGCTTCCTCGACGACGTGCCCGACCTGACCGTGGTCACCAACTCCATCCGCGTCGCCGACGTGCTCCAGCAGCGCGGCCGCACCGACCGGACCGTGGTGCTCACCGGCGGCGTGCGCACGCCCTCGGACGCGCTGGTCGGCCCGGTCGCCGTGCAGGCCCTGCGCTCGCTGCACCTGGACGTGGTCTTCCTCGGCGTGCACGGCATGGCCCCGCGGGCCGGCTTCACCACCCCGAACCTGAACGAGAGCGAGACCAACCGCGCGCTGGTGGACGCCGCCGGCCGGGTGGTCGTCGTCGCCGACAGCACCAAGTGGGGCACCGTCGGCATCTCCACCATCGCCGACCTCGACGAGGCCGACGTGTTAGTGAGCGACAGCGGTCTTTCCGAACAGGCTCGGCAGGTGTTGGGCGAGAGCGTTGGCGAGCTCCGACTGGCCGAGCAGGCGAAGCAGCCAGACGAACAGGGAGTCGGTGCGTGACCGAGGCATCCACCAGCAGCATCCGGCGCACGTCAAGGAGGTTGGCGGACGGCCGCGAGATCATCTACTTCGACGACACGCCGGGTGTGCCCGAGCGGGTCGCCGCCGACACCCGTGACCTGCCCGAGCAGGCGCCGCACAGCGAGGTCCGGCGTGACCCGCTGACCGGCGAGTGGGTCGGCATCGCGGCGCACCGGCAGA
Organism: Kutzneria sp. NPDC051319; assembly: GCF_040682195.1. NCBI lineage: Bacteria > Bacillati > Actinomycetota > Actinomycetes > Pseudonocardiales > Pseudonocardiaceae > Kutzneria > Kutzneria sp. NPDC051319. The sequence goes on from NZ_JBFBAM010000050.1 coordinate 16,946, forward strand.
CCCGCACCTACAAGCCGCCGGCCGACCTGTGCCCGCTGTGCCCCAGCTCGCCGGGCCGGCCGACCGAGGTGCCCGAGTCCAGCTACGACGTGGTGGTGTTCGAGAACCGCTTCCCGTCGTTCGCCGAGTCGGTGCCCGAGGTTCCGTCCACTGTGGACGGCATGCCGATGGTGGCGCGGGCCGCCGGCCGTGGCCGCTGCGAGGTCGTCTGCTTCACCTCCGACCACAACAGCTCCTTCGGCGCGCTCACCCCGCGCCGGGTGCGCACCGTGGTCGACGTGTGGGCCGACCGCACCGAGGCGTTCGCCAAGCTGCCCGGCGTGGAGCAGGTCTTCCCGTTCGAGAACCGCGGCGAGGAGATCGGCGTCACCCTGAGCCACCCGCACGGGCAGATCTACGGCTACCCGTTCGTCACGCCCAAGACCTCCCGCATGCTGGAGGTCGCCGGCGAATACCTTGCCGCGCACGGCACTCACGTTCTCGGCGACGTGCTGGCGGCCGAGCGGGCCGCCGGTGCCCGGGTCGTCGCGTCGTCCGATCACTGGACGGCCTTCGTGCCGTCGGCCGCGCGCTGGCCGGTCGAGGTGCACGTGGTGCCGCACCGTCAGGTGCCCGATCTGCCGGCCTTGTCCGATGTGGAACGGGACGACTTCGCCGTGGTGTACCTGGAGGTGCTGCGGCGGCTGGACGGCCTCTACGACAAGCCGTTGCCCTACATCGCCGCCTGGCACCAGGCGCCGGTGCGCACCGGCCGTGACCTGGCCTGGCTGCACCTCGAGGTGTTCTCGGTCCTGCGCACCGCCGACAAGCTCAAGTACCTGGCCGGATCCGAGTCGGGCATGGCCGTGTGGATCAACGACACCACACCGGAACAGGTGGCTGAGAGGCTCCGGGCGATCTGACGCCGATTCCTCACGACTCCCCAAGGCTCATCTCAGGCGGTTCTCAGGGTCACCCGGCACAGTTACTGCCATGACGGAGAACATCCCGGGTGCCGCTGGGCCCACGCCCGAGCGGCCCGAGCAGCCCGCCGAGCCGGCGGCCCAGCACGAGGCGAGCCCGCAGGCTCAGCCTTATCCGAGCACCCCGGGAACGCCCGAGTGGAGCCCGTGGGCGCCCCAGGGCCAGGAGCGACCCGCGCAGGAGCAGGGCCTGCCGGGTCAGGAACCGCCGGCCGGGCAGCCGTGGCAGCAGGGTGCCACTCAGCAGCCCGTCGGCGGCCCCCAACAGACGGCCGCGTTCGCGCAGCCGGGGTACGCGCAGATGCCGTCCGGGGCCAACCCGTACGTGCTGACGGCCGAGCAGCCGCACGGGGTGTACACCACCCCGCGCAAGCCCGGCCGCACCAAGCTGGTGGTGGGTGTGGCCGTGCTTGCGCTGCTGGTCGGAGGCGGCGCCGGCGCGTTCGGCGGCTACCTGACCGCCTCCAGCGGCGCCGGCAGCTACAACTCCGTGTTCGCGCCGCCGGCCGCCAACGCGTCCAACGTGACGCCGGGCTCGGTGACGGACGTGGCCAACAAGGTGCTGCCGACCGTCGTCGAGATCAAGACGCAGGAGGGCGAGGGCTCCGGCTTCATCGTCTCCTCCGACGGCCAGATCATCACCAACAACCACGTCATCGCCTCGGCCGCCGGCGGCGGCCAGATCGAGGTCGACTTCCAGAACGGCAAGACGGCGACCGCCAAGATCATCGGCCGGGACCCCACGACCGACGTGGCCGTGATCAAGGCCCAGAACGTCTCCGGGCTGCCCACTGCGCAGCTCGGCACGTCCAACGGCCTGCAGATCGGCTCGCAGGTGGTGGCCATCGGCTCGCCGTTCGACCTGGCCGGCACCGTGACCACGGGCATCGTGTCCTCGATGCACCGGCCGGTCAACGTCGGCGACGAGCTCAACGAGGGCCAGCAGCAGGGCCAGGGGCAGGGCGGCGGCGGGCTCGGCGGTGGCGGCGGCTTCCCGGGCTTCGGTGGCGGTGGCCAGCAGCAACAGCAGCAGCAGACCCCGCAGGTCCGGCAGGACACCGTGCTCGACGCCATCCAGACCGACGCCGCGATCAACCCCGGCAACTCCGGCGGCCCGCTGGTGAACATGCAGGGCCAGGTCATCGGCATGAACTCGGCCATCTCCAGCCCCAACTCCAGCGCGCAGAGCCAGGGCGGCTCGGTCGGCATCGGCTTCGCCATCCCGATCGACCAGGCCAAGCGGACCGCGCAGCAGATCATCCAGACCGGCAAGGCCACCCAGGCCCAGCTCGGCGTCAGCGTCACCGACCCGACCAACGGCCAGGGCGGCGCGGTCATCGGCGACGTCACCGCCGGCGGCGCCGCGGAGAAGGCCGGCCTGAAGAAGAACGACGTGGTCACCAAGATCAACGACCGTGTGATCACCGACTCCGACAGCCTCGTCGCCGCCGTGCACGCCGCGGCCCCCGGCGAGACCATCACCATCACGCTGTCCGGCGGCAACACCCTCAAGGCCACGTTGACCGGCAAGACCATCGACGTGCAGAACTAGATCCCAGAACTGGACGGGCCGGTCCCCGATCGGGGTGGGACCCGCCCGTCCGGACAACTCCCGACCCACCGCCCTCGGGTCGGGCCAACGGGACCAGACGCCATGCCGGCACCCCCTCACCGGCCACAGCGTCTGGTCCCGTTCTGCGTGCCTTATGCGTTCGGAAGGGACCTTTCCTCCACTCGGAGTGGAGGATTTCCGCCTTGATCATGGCGAGATCGCAGCCGGGCCGCCCTCACCCGCAGCAGGCCGGCCAGCACGACCACTGCCCACAACACGACCAGGGTGATCAGCGTGCCGGTGACGTAGTCACGGTCGTGCAGCCCAGGCTTGGGAGGAAAGCCGTACGGGCGCCACGCCTCCGTGATCGCCAGGTAGACGATGACCGCCGTGGCGCCGATGCCGAAGTGCAGCGGCCAGCGCCAGGTCGGGCCGGCCAGGCGGGCCACCGCCAGGCTGAACAGGCCGGCGATCGGCAACACGATGGCGTCGTCCAGGATCGGCGGCCCCAGGAACCACGTCCAGATGTCCTTGGCCATCGGGTAGGCCATCCACACTCCCCAGACCAGCGCGGCCAACCCGAGCAGACCCAAGATCGCCCTGGTGGTCTTCACGCGATCACTTCCAATTTCCTGACCCACTTGGTCTGCAACACTCCCGGCCGGCTCGGCGCGATGATCCGGCACGGGTAGCCGTGATCCAGGTCGAGCACCTGCCCCTCCAGGCGCAAGGCCAGCAGCGTCAACGGATCCGCCGTGTGGGTGCCGGGCAACGTGGTCGAGTTGTACAGGCCACCCTTCTCCAGCGAGCTGACCCGCAGCGACGACCCCTCCGGCGCGCCCACTGCGGCCAGTAGGTCCATCACCGGCACGCCGGTCCACGTGGCGGTCTGGCTCCAACCCTCGACGCAGGCGATCGGCAGCTCGGCGGTGGTCTGCCGCATCGTCTGAAGCTGTTCGCGGGAGAAGGTCGTGGTGCCGTTGGGCCCGACGACCTCCAGCCGCCAGCTCGAATCCACGGTCTGCACGTTGGCCTCCTTGGCCGTCCGGTTCACCGGCAGACCCTGCAGCCCGCCGTTCGACCGCTCCGACAGCGCGGAAACGTTGCGCAGGAAGGGAATTGTGCTGCCGCCGAACACCAGCACGGCGACGCCGCTGGTCAGGCCGGTCGTCCGGAGGAACGCCCGCCGGCTCACGTCGATCTCGCGGCGCTTCTCCTTCGTCAGCGATTCCCGGATCAGCGGCAGCTTCACCGCGACGTGCACCAGCAGGGACCCGAAGGCGATCCACGCCACCGCGTAGTGCGCCGTGGTGAAGAAGAAGCTCCACGGGTAGTTCTGCGCCGCGTTGAACGTGCCCGACGCCAGCTCGAAGAACGCCGCCCCGGCCAGCACCAGGATGGAGATCCGCTCCAGGGCGTGCAGCACCGACTTGACCGCCGGCCGCTCGAACAGCTTCGGGTACACCGTCCACAGCTTGGCGATCAGCAGCGGAATCGCCGCCACGCCGGAGATCACGTGCGCGCCCTGCGTGATCCGGTACAGGTTGATCGGCCGGCTCGGCCAGTAGAACCAGGCGGCCGGATGCTGGATGAAGTGGCTGATCACCCCGGTGACGAAGCAGATCGTGAAGGCGATCCCCAGCCACGTCCCCACCCGCGAGGTGACCTTCGGGTCGTGCACAAGGCTCTTGAACCTGAGCAGCCCGAACGCCTTGTCCTGCAACCGGTCCGCGCGGTCCTTGAGGTTCCCCAATCGAGTTCCCGGTCGAAACACCCGCTCCCGTAGGGAGGTCACGCGATCCTGGAGACGCGGGCGGGCCCCCTCCCGCAAGGCCACCCCACCCCGCGACTCGTCGTCCGGCGAGGAGTCTTTGCTGCCCCGCAGCAACTTCGTCAGGCCCGTTGGAGCTCGGCGAACCACCGTCCGCCCCTTTCTTCCAACCATCGAATGTCCATGCCGGCGTCGGTCGCCGTGCGCTCCAAGCCGTCGGGCCCGAGCCGGGCCCAGTCGAACCAACCGCCGCTGCTGTCCACACTGGACAGACGGACCTGCTGTCGGCGCAGCCCGGTGCCGGGCGGGTCGAGCTCCGTCAGCACGCTGCCGCCCGGCCGGAGCAGCTCGCGGGCCCGGCGCAGCAGGGCGACGGGATCGCCGCCGATGCCGATGTTGCCGTCGGCCAGCAGGACATGCCGCCAACGGCCCTCACCGGGGATGCGGTCGAACACGTCCCGGCACAGCGCGGGGGCGCCCCGGGCCTGGGTGAGGTCGACGGCCACCGGCGAGACGTCCACGCCCAGCGCGATGACACCGCGCCGGGTCAGGGCCTCCACCAACCGGCCCGGCCCGCAGCCGACGTCGAGCGTCGGGCCCAGGCACGCCGCCAGCAGTAACTCGTCCGAGCTGTCCAACTCCTGCCATCTGGTCACCGGCAACATCACTCGCTCCCCGTTCGCGCACTCCAGCCAGCAGTGCTCGCCGAGCAGCCCGGGATCGAACTCGGTCGTGGTCACGAGATGGGCTGCCCCGCCGTGCTGATCGCGGCGACCGCGGCCGCGAACCTGCTGCCCGGCACCAGAGCCGCCACCCGCCGGGCGTCGTCGACCGTGTCCACATCGGACAGCACGGGCAGCGGCGAGACGTTCAGGTCGAGGTCGTGCAACGCGTCCAGCGTGCGGCTGCCGGTGTCCGGCTGCGACATCGGAACGTGGCGAAGCACCATGGCGTGCAACGGATCCCGCAGACCGAGCGCCCACCAGCCGCCATCCTCGGCCAGACCGAGGGCGGCGTCGCCGGTGCAGGTGGCGGCGATCGCCGAACCGAGCAGCCACGGCGTCACCTGCGGCGTGTCCATCCCGATCTGCACCACCGGCAGCTCGGCGACGTCAGCGTGGGCGTTCACCAGCCGCTCGGCGAAGTCGTTGCCACGCTGGGGAATCACGTCGAACCAGCGCAGCACCCGCCGCAGCTCGGCCGCCCGCGCCGCCTGTTCGAGGTCGCCGGTCATCGCGACAACCCGGCGAACGCGCGGCACCGACAACACCGCGTCGAGCGTGTCCAGCAACGACGCGGCGGCCACCTCGGCCGCCTGGTCCGGCGTCGCCGCCGGCAACAGGCGAGTCTTGGCCAGACCCGGCACCGGGGCCTTGGCCACCACCAGCACACAAGCGCGATCGGTCATCGGAGCACCCCAGCCATGTCGTGCACGGCCCGCAGAGTTCCGCGCACCGAACCGGAAACCTTGGATTTCGTGCCGGCGGTCCGCGGCCGGTAGGTCACGTCGGACTCGACGACCCGCCACTTCGCCTCGGCGGCACGGATGAGCAGTTCGAGCGGATAGCCGAAGGCCCGGTCCTCGACGTTCAACGCCAGCAGCTGCTCGCGGCGCACGGCACGCATCGGCGCGATGTCCCGCACCGGCAGGCCTCTCTTCCGCATCAGCGCGGCGAGAATCCGGTTGCCCAGCCGGGCGTGCCACGGCCAGCTGCCCCGCCCCTGCGGAATTCGCCGTCCCACGGCCATGTCCGCGCTGCCGGCCCGCACCTTGTGCACGAGTTCCGGCAGCTGCTGGGGATCCAGGGAGCCATCGGCGTCGAGAAAGCAGACGATATCGGCGGTCGCGTGCTCAAGGCCGGTGTGCACGGCGGCGCCGTAACCACGCCGGGACTCGCGCACCACAGTGGCGCCGTGCGCCGCCGCGACCTCGGGCGAGCCGTCCGACGACCCGTTGTCGACGACGATCGCGCGGTATCCGGGCGGCAGCGCGTTCAGCACGGCCGGCAGCGCCAATGCCTCGTCAAGACACGGCAGCACCACATCGACGGTATCCACCCAGCCGAAGTTAGGTCCGTGACTGATCGGGCAGAACCCCTTGTGTGATTACCGAAAGCTGACGGATCGCCAAGTCTTACGGAGTTCTTTCGAACGGGCGTTTCGGCGCGCGCGAGGCGCTACGGTGTCCGGCGTGGCCCAACGCATCGGTTTGCGCCTTGATCTTGTCGTGGGCGGCGCGGCGCTGGTGTTCGTGGGCATCGCCACGGCGGTCGGGCTCGTCGTGCCGAACATCTTCTCGGCGGCACCGCCGCTGTTCGCGCAATGGCTGCCCCACATCGGCATCGGCACCCCGTTGGCGATCATCGTCGCCGTCGCGGTGATCGCCTGGCGACCGCCGCTGCGCTTCGCCTACCCGCTCGCGGTCGCCTGGACCTTCTCGCTCGCGTTGGTCGACGGCTGGCAGCGCGGCATCGCCGACCGGCTCACCTCCCAGGACGAGTACCTGCACGAGGTGCCGGGCGTGCATGACATCGGGGCGATGCTCCGGTCGTTCAGCGGACGGATCCTCGACTTCCAGCCCGAGTCGTGGACCACTCACGTCGCCGGGCACCCGCCGGGCGCGCTGCTGATCTTCGTGTGGCTGGACCGGCTCGGCCTGGGCGGCGGCGCATGGGCCGGCGTCGCCGTGATCCTCATCGGCAGCCTCACCGCCCTCGCCGTGCCGTGGACGATTCGCTCCCTGGGACACGGGGAACCGCTGCGTTTCCTCGGCCGCGAGGCCTCGTTCGACCAGCACGAGCTGGCCGCCGCGGTCGTTCCTTTCTCCATCCTGCTGCCGGGCGCGGTGTGGGTAGGCGTCTCGGCCGACGGCTTGTTCGCCGGCGTCACCGCCATGGCCATCGCGTTGCTGGTGCAGCGGCACTGGACCGCCTGGGTCGGCGGCGGCCTGCTGCTCGGCTACTCCGTTTTCCTGTCGTACGGACTGCTGCTGTTCGGGCTCGTAGCCCTGGCGGCAGTGGTCATGACCCGGCGCTGGGCCGCACTGGTTGTGGCTTTGGTTGCGGCTCTCGCAGTCATGGCCGCCTTCGTGGCGGCCGGATTCTGGTGGTTCGACGGCTACCACCTGGTGGTCGAGCGCTACTACCAGGGCATCGGGGCCCTGCGGCCGTACTCCTACTGGGTATGGGCCGACCTGGCCGCATTGGTGCTGGCGGCGGGCCCGGCGGCCATCGCCGGCCTGCGCCGGCTGCCAGGATCGCCGCTGCTGCTGCTCACCGGCGCCGCCGTGCTGGCCATCGTGCTGGCCGACGTCACCGGGTTGAGCAAGGCGGAAGTGGAACGCATCTGGCTACCGTTCACGGTGTGGCTGGTGCCGGCGGCGGCGCTGCTGCCGGCGTCGACCCGCCGGTGGTGGCTGGCGGGGCAGGCGTTGACCGCGCTGGCGGTCAACCATCTGGTGCTGACGAACTGGTGAGGACATGACGGGACTGGTCCTGGTCGTCGACGACGACGAGACGGTGCGTGACGTGGTGCGCCGCTACCTGGAGCGCGACGGGCACGAAGTCGTGGTCGCGGGGGACGGAGAGAGCGCTCTCCAACTGGTGGCCAAGCGATTGCCGGACCTCATCGTGCTGGACCTGATGCTGCCGGGCATCGACGGCCTGGAGGTGTGCCGGCGGCTGCGGCAGCGGCATTCGGTGCCGATCGTCATGCTCACCGCCCTCGGCGAGGAGGAGGACCGTGTCGTCGGCCTCCAGCTCGGCGCCGACGACTACGTGACCAAGCCGTTCAGCCCGCGCGAGCTGGCCCTGCGGGTCGGCTCCGTGCTGCGGCGGGCCAAGGGTGTGTCGGCCGGGCCGGCGATGGGCGTGATCGAGGACGGCGGCCTGCGGCTGGACACGGTCGCCCGCAGCGCCACCCTGAACGGCTCCCCGCTGGCCCTGACCACCCGGGAGTTCGACCTCCTGGTGTTCTTCATGGCCAGCCCGGGCCAGGCCTTCAGCCGACCCCAGCTGCTGGAACGGGTGTGGGGCTGGGACTTCGGCGACCAGTCCACCGTGACCGTCCACGTGCGACGGCTGCGCGAGAAGATCGAGGAGGACCCGGCCAACCCCAAGCGCATCGTCACGGTGTGGGGCGTCGGCTACCGCTTCGACGGGATGAGGTAGCCCATGCTGGTCGAGCTCGTGCACATCGCCCCCTACGCGATCGCCTTCACGCTGCCGATCGCGCTGCTGGGCCTGGTCCTGCTCCAGTGGCTCGGAGAGCGCTCTCTGGCCACCTCCATGACCGTTCTCGTGCTGGTGCCCCTGGCCGCCACCGCCGTCGGCGTGCTCGGGGTCAGCGGTTTCATGTTCACGCCCATGCTCAACACCACGCTGCTGGTGTTCCTGTGGGTCGCGATCGTCACCGTGCCCGCCGCTTTACTGCTCGGGCGGGGCATCGCCAAGCGGACCGTGTGGGAGCGCGAGGCCCGGTCCCGTGAGCGGGCGGCCGAGGCGTCCCGGCGGGAGCTGGTCGCGTGGATCAGCCACGACCTGCGCACCCCACTCGCCGGCATCCGCGCCATGGCCGACGCCCTGTCCGACGGCGTGGTGTCGTCGCCCGAGGACGTCGCCGGCTATGCCTCCCGCATCAGCACCGAGACCCAGCGCCTGTCCGGCATGGTCGACGACCTCTTCGAGCTCTCCAAGATCACCGCCGGCGCCCTGCGTCTCACCATGTCCGCGGTGCCGCTCGGCGACGTGATCAGCGAGGCCGTCGCCGCCGAAGGCCCCGTCGCCGCGCGCAAGGGCGTGCGCCTGGAGGCCAACGCCGAGACGTGGCCCGTCGTGCTGGGCAGCGACCCCGAGCTGGCCCGGGTGATCCGCAACCTGCTCTCCAACGCCATCCGCCACACCCCCGTCGACGGCACCGTCGCCGTGCACGTCGACGCCGAGGATGGCCACGCAGTGGTCCGCGTCGACGACGCCTGCGGCGGCATCCCCGACCACGAGCTTGACCGCGTCTTCGACGTCGCCTTCCGCGGCAGCGCCGCCCGCACCCCCTCCGGCGACGGCGGCGCGGGCCTCGGGTTGGCCATCGCCCGTGGGCTCGTCGAGGCCCACCGTGGCGAGATCGCCGCCCAGAACCACGGCCCCGGCTGCCGCTTCGAGGTGAAGCTGCCCATCGCCGTCTAACGTGACCGGCATGGGGGACCTGCCTTTCGGGCCTGTCGCCGCCGAGTACGACCGCCATCGGCCCGCGCCGCCCGAGGACCTGATCGACGATCTCGAACGCCTCGGCGGCGAGGTGCTGGACGTCGGCTGCGGCACCGGGAAGGCGACGGTGGCCCTGGCCGAACGGGGCCTGACCGTGCTCGGCCTGGAATCCGACGAGCGGATGGCGGCCGTCGCGCGCGCCCACGGCGTCGAGGTGGAGGTCGGGGCCTTCGAGACCTGGGACGCCGGTGACCGGCGGTTCGACCTGCTGACCTTCGCCGACTCCTGGCATTTCGTGGACCCGGCCGTCGCGGTCCCGCGGGCCGCCGAGCTGCTCCGCCCCGGCGGCAAGGTCGCCCGGTTCTGGAACAGCTACGTCCTGGAGCCCGAGGCGATCGACGCCCTCGACCGCGTCTACCGCCGGCTCGCCCCTGAGAATCCGCAGACCTGGCGGCAGGCCGCCGCGTGGACTCCGGTCCGTCCCGACGACGACCCACTCGTGCGGGGCGGCTTCATGCCGTTGCGCACGCGCACCTACCGGTCGTCCGCCCGGCGGACCGCCGACGAGTGGGTGGCCATCGCGGCCACGACCAGCAGCCACCTGCGTCTCGGCGACCGCCTGGCGCCGCTGATGTCCGAGGTGCACGCGGCCATCGAGACCCTCGGCGGCGCAGTGCGCGTGCACCGCACGACGGTCCTCGTGCTGGCCCGGCTGAGCTAACTCCGCACCGGGTCGCGCAGGGGAGCGGTGGCGAAGTCGGCGACGCCGTCGGCGAACGCCACCTGGGCCTTGAAGCCGAGAAGCTCCGCCGCCTTCGCCGGATCGGCGACGACATGCCGCACGTCAGCCGGCCGGGCGCCGCCGACGATCAGCGGCGCCGGGCCGTCGCAGGCGGCGGCCAGCTCGGTGGCGAGGTCGCCCACGGTGTGCGGGTCGCCCGAGCACACGTTGACGGCCTCCAGCACGCCGTCCGGGGCCGGCTGCTCGACGGCGAGGGCGTTGATCAGCGCCACATCGGTGACGTGCACGAAGTCCCGCATCTGCCGGCCGTCCTCCAGCACGGTCGGCGCCTGCCCGTTGCGCAGCGCGGACCGGAACAGCGAGGCCACGCCGGCGTACGGGGTGTCGCGCGGCATCCGCGGCCCGTAGACGTTGTGGTAGCGCAGCGCCCACACGTTGCCGCCGGTCTGGCGGGCCCACGCGGCGGCGAGATGCTCCTGCGCCAGCTTCGTGGCGGCGTACGTGCTGCGCGGGTCCAGCGGCGCCTCTTCGGGCACCTTGCGCCAATCCAGCAGGGCATCGCAGCACGGGCAGCGCGGGTCGTAGTTGCCGGCATCCACATCGGACTGCCGCCGCGGCAACGGCCGCACGACGCCGTGCTCGGGGCAGGCGTAGCGGCCCTCGCCGTACACGACCATCGACGACGCCAGCACCAATCGACGCAGGCCCGCACGGTGCATGGCGGCGAGCAGCACGGCGGTGCCGTAGTCGTTGTGGGAGGTGTATTCCGGGGCGTCGGACGGATCGATGCCGTGGCCGACTACCGCCGCCTGGTGGCACACCACGTCCACGCCGGACAGCATGCTGTCCAGCAGCTCGGCATCCCGCACGTCGCCCAGCACGATCTCGTGCCGTTTCGTCCACAGCGGCGGCTCGGCCGTGCCGTGGGCCTTGGGCAGCAGCGCGTCGAGCAGCACGACGTCGTGCCCGCGATCGGCCAGTTCGTCCGCGACGTGGGAACCGATGAAGCCGGCCCCGCCGGTGATGAGGACTCGCACGTCCCCGACGTTATGGGCACGGACGCCGCCACGGTCGTCCGCGACCCGGTACGTCACAGAACCGTCAGATCCACTCGACCGCTAGGTTGGTGCCATGGAACGCAGTGCGCAGCGTCTCGGCCGTGCCCTCGTCGTGATCGTCAACGACGCGGTGGTGCACGGCGAGCACGAGGACACCATCGGGCCGCTGGTGACCGAGCTGTTGGAGGAGGCCGGCTTCATCGTCGACGGCGTCGTCGCGGTGTCCGGCGATGTGGTGGCCATCCGCAACGCCCTCAACACCGCCGTCATCGGCGGCGTCGACCTGGTCGTCACGGTCGGCGGCACCGGTGTGTCGCCGCGCGACCAGACGCCCGACGCCACCCAGGGTGTGCTGGACCGCCCCATCTCGGGCATCGCCGAGGCCCTGCGTTCGTCCGGCCTCGCCGCCGGCGCCGTGGACGCCGGCATCTCCCGCGGCCTGGTCGGCGTCTCCGGCAGCACCCTCGTCGTCAACCTGGCCGGCTCCCGCGGCGCCGTCCGCGACGGCATGGCCACCCTGTCCGCGCTGGTGCCGCACGTCATCGAGCAGCTCTCCAGCCTCGACGACTGACCCGACCGGGTCCGCCGTCCGGCGGGCCCGTCACGTCAACCTATGGGCCACGGACGCGCGCCTCCTCGACGCGGGCGTCGGTGGCCCGCCGCGCTTCACCGGCCGGTCGGGGCCCCGTCAGTGCACGGGGCCCCGACCGCGTCCGGTCACTTCTTGGTGTCGCCGTTGAACAGCTCGCCCACCTTGTCGCCGACCGCGCGCACGCCCTCGCTGAACTTGCCGCCGGTCAGCTCGTCCATCTTGGTCGCCGCGACGTCCGCGCCCTTGTTGATCGCCTCGCCCGCCTGCTCCAGGTAGGGCGCCGCCTTCTCGCGCAGCGGCTCCGCCTTCTCCGCCAGGTCGTTGACCACCTCAGTGGCCTTGTCCCGCAGCGGGGCGGCCTTTTCCGCCAGGTCGTTGGCCATGTCCTTGGCCTTGTCGAAGAAGCTCACATCGGCCCCCGTCTCCTGCTCGCTGACAACCTCTGCCGTTCATGATGGACGATGTCCGGGTGAGCCAGCCACGTGAAGACCCCAAACCCACCCGCCGCCCCGACCCGAAGCGCCTGGGCGAGGTCTTCGGCGACGTCCTGCCCGACACCACCAGCGACGAGCGCGACCCGGAGCCGCGCCCGGACAGCGGCGACCGCTGGTACGAGGAGAACCGCCCGCCCCACCACGAGGACCGCTAGCCCGGCCCGGCCGCCGCGAGGACTGGGTGGCCGCCGCGAGGTCCGCCGGCAACGGCTGCCATCGCGAGATCCTCTTGCACTGCCCGGCCCTGCGAGGACCCCTAACACCGCCTGGTCCGCGAGGACCGGATGGCCGGCGTGAGATCCGCCAGCAACGCCCACGCCATCGCGAGGTCCGTGAGCACCTGCCGGCCATCGCGAGGTCCGCCAGTGCCGGCCGGCCGCCGTGCGGACGGCCAGCACCGCTTTCCCCTTCACCAGGCCCGCGAACACCTGTCTGCCCAACGCCAGGACCGCTGGCACCGGCCGGCCATCGCGAGGAACACCATCGCCGTCTGCCCCACCACGAGGACCGCCACCATCGGCCGCCCCGTCACCGCCATCGCTAGCACCGGCCGGCCCCGAGCGGCGCGCGTCCCCCAGCGCACCCCGGAGGACCGGCGGCGCCGGCTCTCAGCGCTGGCCCTGCTGGGAACGGAGCAGGTCGCGGATCTCGGTCAGCAGCTCGATGTCGGTCGGCGCGGCCGGCTTCTCGTCCTCCTGCTTCTTGAAGCGGTTGGTGACGCGCTGCACCGGAATCACGACCAGGAAGTACACGACCGCGGCCACGATGATGAAGTTGATCAGCGCGGTGATAAACAGGCCGTAGTCGAAGGTCACGCCGACGACGGTGAACGTGCCACCGATCTTGCCGCCGGTGATGGCCTTGACCAGCGGGTTGATGAAGGCACTGCCCAGCGCCGTGACCAGCGCGGTGAACGCGGTGCCGATGACCACCGCGACCGCGAGGTCGACGATGTTGCCGCGGAACAGGAAGTCCCGGAAACCCTTCAGCATGACGACTCCTCCGAGGGACGAATGATCAGCGCAGGGTAACGGTGACCGGTTGCGTCAATGACGCCGCCGCCACCTTCGCCGCGACCGGTCGGGGCAGGGCCACGACCACGAGGCGGCCCTTCGCCGACACACCCTCGCTCGGTCGGACCACAACCACAACGGCGTCGTTCGCCAGCACCCCCGGATCACCCACCACGTCCACCCGGCTGCCGGGCCGCAACAGGTCGGCCACGGCCGCGTCGGTCAGCCGCACCGGAACCGCGACGGCATCCCGGTTCCCGGTGGCGAGCAGCGTGTTCTCCGGCCCGACCAGCCGTACGTCGGTGATCGTCTCGCCGGCCCTGGCCGCGCCGGCCAGCACCCGCCCGACGGCCGCCGCGTCGTCGCCGATGGCCCCCGCCGGCGCGTAGGCCGCCGGCAGGCTGCGTATTCGCAGGTCGTCACGGGTCAGCGTGGCGCCCGACGGCACGTCCCGGGCGGCGACCAGCACCGGGACGGTGTTCTCACGGCCGTGCAGCAGCGTCGTCGCGGCCAGCACGACGGCCAGCACGGCCAGCAGAACCGCCGCGGTGCGGCGGAACAGGATGGTGCGCGCCCAGCTGGAGGTGGTCAGCAGGCGGCGGAGTCTTGTGCGGTTGACGGCCATGCGATCCACGCTAGGTGGCCGTGAACAGCAAGAGCACCGGTTGTCCACGACCTGTGGACAACCGGTGCTCCCTGTGGACAACTCAGCTGGCGGCGGCCTTCGCCGGCGCGGATGAGGTACTCTCCGCCGCCTTCGCGGCCGGCTTCGACTCCGACTTGGTCTCGCTCTTGGTCTCGGACTTCGTCTCCGAGCTGCTGGCGGCGGCCGGCGAGGTGGCGGTCGAGCCGTTGCGGCTGTCGGTGCGGTAGAAGCCGCTGCCCTTGAACACCACGCCCACGGAGCCGAACAGCTTGCGCAGCTTGCCGCCGCACTCGGGGCACTCGGACAGCGCGCTGTCGCTGAAGGACTGAACCGCGTCGAAGCGGTGTCCACATGCGGTGCACGCGTACTGGTAGGTCGGCACGGTTCCTCCGCGAGCAGTCAGTATTGGCACTCCTGTGCAGCGAGTGCCAAGACGATGATGCGACACGACGGCGTGACCATGCAAACAGCAAGGGGAATCGTCACAGTCGCACAAAACCACCCGATGGGGTGAGGACCGCTGTCATCAGCACGTCATGGGGCTCCGCCGGCAGGTGGTCCACGAACTCCTCCTCCCGGACGATCGCGATGCGCGGGGCCGTGACGCCGACCAGCGACCGGTCGTAGTGCCCGGCGCCACGCCCCAGCCGCACGCCCCGCCGGTCCACCGCCAGCGCCGGGATCAGCACCGCGTCCGCGTTGGCGATCGCGCCGGGCCCGAGCCGCAGCCCCGTGGGCTCACGCAGGCCGAACGGGCCGGGCACGAGGCGGTCGGCCCCGAAGTAGACGCCCCAGTCCAGCGGCTCCTTGCCCGTGACGATCGGCAGCAGCACCCGCCGCCCCGCCGCCCGCAGCGCGTCCAGCAACGCCACCGAGCCCGGTTCGGTGCCGACCGGCACATAGGCGCACACCGTCGCGGCCGCCCAGCCCACCGCCGACATCGCCTCGGCAAGCGCTTGCGCCTCCGCCGCCCGTACCTCGCTTGACAACTCGGCACGGGCTTTGACCAGGCGTTTCCGCCATGAATCCTTTTCTGAGTCACGCCCCACCGGTGTCACGGACCCACCTCGCAGAGTGACGGATAGTCTTGTCGTCCATGAGCTCGCCAAGCGCCTTCCACACGGCCATCGTGCCCGCTGCCGGCCTGGGCACCCGCTTCCTGCCGACGACCAAGGCCGTCCCCAAGGAACTGCTGCCCGTGGTGGACACCCCCGGCATCGAGCTGGTGGCCACCGAGGCCGCGCAGGCGGGCGCCACCAAGCTGGTCATCGTCACGTCGCCGGGCAAGGACGCCGTCGCCAACTACTTCCGGCCGCAGCCCGAGCTGGAGCAGACGCTGGAGGCCCGCGGCAAGACCGAGCTGCTGGCCAAGGTGCAGCGGGCCACCAAGCTGCTGACCGTCGAGACCGCCATCCAGGACAAGCCGCTCGGCCTCGGCCACGCCATCGGCTGCGCCGAGGGCAACCTCGACGGCTCCGACGAGGCCGTCGCCGTGCTGCTGCCCGACGACCTGGTGCTGCCCACCGGCGTGCTGACCAAGATGTCCGAGGTCCGGGCCAAGCTGGGCGGCACCGTGCTGTGCGCGTTCGACATCCCCCGCGAGGAGATCTCCGCCTACGGCGTGTTCGACGTGCGCGACACCGGCGACGACGACGTCAAGCAGGTCGTCGGAATGGTGGAGAAGCCCCAGGCGCAGGACGCCCCGTCCACCTTCGCCGCGGCCGGCCGCTACCTGCTCGACCGGGCGATTTTCGACGCCATCAAGCGCATCGCCCCGGGCGCGGGCGGCGAGTTGCAGATCACCGACGCGATCGCGATGCTGATCAACGAAGGTCACCCCGTGCACGTCGTGGTCCACCGCGGCGGCCGGCACGACCTGGGAAACCCGGGTGGTTTCCTGCGTGCCGCGGTGGACTTCGCCCTCGACCACCCGGAGTATGGCGCTGACCTGCGCTCCTGGCTGGAGGGTCGAATCGGGAAGGCTTGAGCGAACCACGATGAGGTCAGTAGACGAGCAGCTCACCCGGGTACTCGGGGCCGCGGTCCGGCCCTCGCCCGTTCGGGTGGCGATCTCCGAGGCGCAGGGCCTGCTGTGCGCCGAGGAGGTCGTGGCCGAACGCGCCCTGCCCGGCTTCGACCAGGCCGCGGTCGACGGTTACGCGGTGCGCAGCCTCGACGTGCAGCCGGCCAACGACAACCCGGTCACGCTGCCGGTGGTCGGGGAGATCCCCGCGGGATCCCGCCAGCCCCGCCGGCTGCAGCCCGGGCAGGCCGTCCGGGTCGCCACCGGGGCGCCGCTGCCGACCCTGGCCGACGCCGTGGTTCCGCTCGGCTACACCGACGGCCACCCGGCCAAGGTGACCGTGACCATGTCGGTGCCGTCGGCGGCCTTCGTCCGGCGCACCGGCGAGGACGTGCAGACCGGCGACGTCGCCGTGCGCAGCGGCACCACCATCGGCTCCGCCCAGGTCGGCCTGCTGGCCGCCGTGGGCCGGGACAAGGTGCTGGTGCACCCCAAGCCGCGGGTGTCGATCATCTGCGTCGGCGATGAGCTGGTCGACGTCGACCGCACGCCCGGCCCCGGCCAGGTCTACGACGTCAACTCCTATGCGCTCGCCGCGGCCGCGCGGGACGCCGGCGCCGAGGTGTCGCGGGTCGGCATCGTGCCCGGCGACCCGCGACGGCTGCGTGAGATCGCCGAAGGACGACTGCTGCTGTCCGAGATCGTCGTGATCGCCGGCGGGGTCGGCGGCAGCACCGGCGACGAGGTGCGGGCCGCCCTGGCCGACCTCGGCGACCTCGACACCACCCGGGTCGCCATGCACCCCGGCTCCGCGCAGGGCTTCGGCCGGCTCGGACCCGACTCCGTGCCGACCTTCCTGCTGCCCAGCAACCCGATGAGCGCCCTGGTGGTGTTCGAGGTGTTCGTGCGGCCGCTGATCCGCACCGCGCTCGGCAAGGCCAACCCGTACCGGCGGATGGTCTCCGCGCGGCTGCTGTCGCCGCTGACGTCCACCAAGGGCCGCCGGGGCTTCCTGCGCGGGCAGCTGCTGCGCGACAGCAACAACGACGACTTCCTGCTGCAACCGCTGGGCACGTCCGGCTCGCACCTGCTGGCGTCGCTCGCCGAGGCCAACTGCCTGGCCGTCGTCGACGAGGACGTCACCGACGTCGGCGTCGGGGAGGAGATCCAGGTGTGCTTCCTCGCCCAGCGTGGGTGAGCCCATGGAGATCGCCGAATTCGGCGGCGGTCGGCACCCGGGCTGGCCGGTGCGCCTAGGTCCGCTGGCCGTCCCGGCCGGCGTCGTCGAGCTGCGGCCGCCCCGGCTGTTCGACGCCAGCACCTGGTCCCGTATCCGCATCCGCGAGCGCTCGTACCTGGAGAACTGGGAGCCCACCGCGCCCGGCAGCTGGGAGGAGCGCAACGGCGTGCTGGCCTGGCCCAGCCAGTGGTCCGCGCTGCGCGGCCTGGCCCGACGGGGGCAGACCCTGCCGTTCATGATCCTGGTTGACGGCGTGCTGGCCGGGCAGGTCACCGTCGGCAACGTGCTGCGGGGCTCGCTGCGGTCGGCATGGGTCGGCTACTGGGTCGACAGCGAGGTCACCGGCGGCGGTGTCGCCACGGCCGCCACCGCGCTCGTCGTCGACCACTGCTTCCGGCACGCCGCCCTGCACCGCATCGAGGCCACCGTGCGTCCCGAGAACACCCCCAGCGTCCGGGTGTTGACCAAGCTCGGGTTCCGCGAGGAAGGGCTGTTCCGCCGCTATCTGGACGTGGCCGGCGGCTGGCGGGACCACATCTGCTTCGCCCTGACGGCCGAAGAGGTCACGGATGGCCTGGTAGACCGTTTGGTCGCGGCCGGACGCGCCCAGCGCGCGTAATCGAGTTCCCCCGAACGTGCGCTTTTCGCCACACTTGCGGAACCGTGTATCCCCGGCGCGCCTCGGAGACACGTGTGACTGTTGTGACTAACGTGGCGTCTGCGGACAGCGCACGCCCATCGAACTGACGGGGGAGGTGACGAACATGCCCAGCTCACTGATCATCGTCGCCCTGGTTGTCGCATGGCTCGTCGTCCTTGTCCCGATGATCGCGCGCAAGCGCGCGGAGGTGGCCAAGACCTCCGACTCGGCGATGGCCGCCCGCGTGCTGCACGGCGGCGCAGCCGAGGATGTTGAGGAGGAGATCGACATGAGCGTCGACGAGTCCGAGACAGCGATCACGGACGACGACTACCGCGACTACGAGGACACGCCACGGGCCTACCGACCCGGCCGCGGCGGCTACGACCCCGAGGCCGCGGCCAGCACCGCGCGGGCCAAGTACGCCTTCCGGCAGCGCATGGTCCTGCTGCTGCTCGTGCTCTCCGTGCTCAGCGCCCTGTTCGCCGGGCTCGTCATGCCCATCGCCTGGTGGGGCCACGGCGGCGTCGACCTGCTGCTCGTCGGCTACCTCGCCTACCTCCGCCGCCAGGTCCGCATCGAGACCGAAGTCCGCGAACGCCGGCAGGCCCGCATCCGTGGCCGCGATGCCGACGAAGCCGAATTCGTCGAGACCGAATACGACGAGGCCGAGTACGTCGACGAGGACTACGCCCCCGCCGACCCGGCCCCCGCGCCCGTCGCCGACCCCGTCGAACCCGCCCTGTCCGAGTACGAGGAAGCGCCGCGCTCCACCCCCGCCCGGGCTCCCTACCGCCCCGGACCGCTCCTCAACGGCACCACCCTCGTCGACATCGACGACGAGGACCCGGCCTTCGAAGACCTCGACCTGCCCCACCGCCGCGGCTACCGCCGAGCCGCCGGCTGAACCCGGGGGGTGGCAAAACCACCCCCCACCCTCCTGCTATAGTTCTTCCCGTACCGAGGCGGAAGCCGAAGTACGACGGGGCTGTAGCACAGTTGGTAGCGCGTCTCGTTCGCATCGAGAAGGTCAGGGGTTCGATTCCCCTCAGCTCCACTCGGGATCGAGGGGCCTGTGTCCGCAGAAAGCGCGGACGCAGGCCCCTCGTCTTTTGTTGTGGGGGACGACCCCCACACCCCCGGTGTGGGAGGGCTTCGCCCCCCACGCCCCCCATTGGGGTTGCGTCGGACTGGGCTTAGTGGTGCGGCCTCCAACGGGGGCTAATCGGTGGTGCATTTTGTGGGGTTGGGGGTGTGGGGCTGGGGGGCAAGGATTTGTGCAAGAAGAGTGCAGGGTGGGGTGTGCATTGTGGGGAAGCGGTCCTGGGGGAAGTGGTGCTCGGGGGCCGTTGAGCAGGATCTCAATGCACACGGGAGGACAACAATGCGCAAAGCAGCCATCGTCGCGGCGGTCGGGGCCTCGGCGGCCATGATGCTCGGCGTCACGGGGGTCGCATCGGCCAGCGCGGTGTCGTGGCCGGGCGTCAACGGGGCCCTGTACGCGAGCAGCAACACGCTCTACGTCAAGGATGCGGCCTGCGACGACGACTCCGTCTACGCGCAGTGGCAGACCCAGGGTGGCGATGTCCAGAAGATCAACAACACCAGTGGGTGCGGGGCGACGGTGAGCCGTGTCCTGCCCATGGGCGACGGGACCACCATCATCTGGCGCGTGTGCGTCGACAAGTCCTGGCCGACCTCGGACAGCTGCTCGCCCTGGAAGTCGGAGAAGATCTGACCGCGGCACGAGTGCTGGACGGCCGCGTGTTGATGGCCGGCTGAACACGACAACGAACCCCTCCGGGCGGCCCACAGGGCTAGCCGGAGGGGTTCGTTGTTGTGCGCCAAGGGAATCGATGCCGTTGTGAATGCGGCGGAGGCCGTCCGAACAGGCGCTGTGCGCGCGCCGACAATGGTGCGCTCACGAATGGACAGAGGGCTTGCAAAGTTTCTGCAATACACTGGTCAAAGGGCCTGCCGTGAGCAAGGGAGACGAGGCAAGTCGCGCCGGTGCTGTCGCGTGGAGGAGGTTGCCGTTCGTGTTGCGCCTGCTGGGGGAGGTGGCCGTCAAGGTCGACGGGCGGACGGTGGAACTGGGCCCGGCGAGGCAACGGTGCATGCTGGCGGCGCTGGCGGTGGACGCCGGCCGGGTGGTGCCGACCGACCGCCTGGCGGAACGAGTCTGGGGCCCGGCCGCGCGGCCGCGGGGACGGGCGACGTTGCACAGCTACATCTCCCGGTTGCGACGGGCACTCGGCGGCGTGCACACCATGGCCATCGTGCGGCGGTCGAGCGGCTATGTCCTGACGACCGACCCGGCGGCGCCGGTGGTGGACCTGCACGAGTTCCGGGACCTGTGTGACCGCGCCCGAGGGGACGCCGACGACACACGGGCCGCGGAGCTGCTGACCCAGGCGCTGGAACTGTGGCGCGGGGAGGCGTTGACCGGCCTGGACGGCGAGTGGGTCGAAGCCGAACGCGCCCGACTGGCACGGGAAAGGCTGGCCGCGCAACACGATCTGGTCGATGCCCGTCTCCGCGCCGGGCAGGGCGAGACGCTGGTGGTCGAACTGGCCGGGCGGGCCGAGGAACACCCGCTGGACGAGCGGGTGCAGAGTCAGTACATGCTCGCCCTGCACCGGGCCGGGCGGGCCGCCGACGCGCTGGAGTGCTACCGGCAGATCCGCGCCCGACTGGTCGAGGAACTGGGCACGGAACCCGGCGCCGCGCTCCAGGACGTGCACCGGCGAATCCTCGCCGACTGGCCCGACGACGTGCGGCCCAGCGCCGCTGGATGGGTGGCGCCGCGCCTGCCGCCCGCGTCGTTCGTCGACACGGGCGAGACCACGCGCCGCAACTGCCTTCCCCGCGATCTTCCCGATTTCATCGGGCGGGAAAGCGAACTCGCCCGCCTGGTGGCCGCCGCCGACGACCGGGCCACGGTCTACACGGTCGACGGGATGGCCGGCGTCGGCAAGACCGCCTTCGCGGTGCACACCGGCCACCTGCTGGCCGACCGGTTTCCGGACGGTGCACTGTTCGTCGATCTCCAGGGCCACAGCGCGGGCAAGACGCCGCTGACCGCGGACGAGGCCCAGGACGTTCTGTTGGGACAGCTGGGAATCGCGGCGACCGGGGACGCCAGGGCGCAGTGGCGGGCCAAGGCTGCGGCGCTGCGGCTCCTGGTCGTCTTCGACAACGCGGTGGACGAGACGCAGGTGGCCCCGCTGGTGCCGGCCGGTCCCAGCCTCGTGATCGTGACGAGTCGGGCCCGGCTGCCCAACCTCGCCGGGGCCCGCCCGCTGTCGCTGGCCGTCCTGCCGGATGAGGAGGCCACGGCGTTCTTCGCCCGCCTGGTCGGCGTGGATCGGGCGGCCGCCGAGCCCGCGGCCGTGGCGCACATCGTTCGCCTGTGCGCGGGTCTGCCGCTCGCGCTGCGGCTGTCCGGGGCCCGGCTCGCGCATCGGACCACCTGGCCCATCGCCCACCTGTCCGCGCAGCTCGCGGACGCCCGCTGACGGCTGCCGAAACTGTTCGCCGACCGCGAGGTGGCGCTGGCGTTTCGGATGTCGCACGAGCACCTGCCCCCGGTCGATCAGCAGGTCTTCTACGCCCTGGCCCGGCATCCGGGCGCCGATGCCGACACCGCGGTCCTCGCGGCGATGACCGACCTGCCCTTCGGCGCGGCCGACGATGCCCTCCAGCGGCTGGTCGACGTCCACCTGGCCGAGGAACCCGTGCCCGGCCGCTACCGCCAGCACGACCTGCTCCGGCAGTACGCCCGCGGCCTGTCGGACGACCCCCGGATGACCGAGAAGATGCTCGACCACTATCTGACGGCCGTGACGGAAGCGGCTGAGCACCTCGAACAGGACGGGCCGTCGGCCGAGGCCGCTCGGGCCTGGCTGATGGCGGAGCGCGGCAACCTGTTGGCCGCGACGCGCTGTGCCGCGGCCGAGGGGCACAGCAACTACGCCTGGCAGTTGGCCATCTCCTTCTGGCACGTGCTGAGCCACCACCTCGCGGATGACGACCCGATCGAGCTGCTTGAGCACGGCCTGGCCGCGGCGCGGGAGACGGCCGAGGGCGGCGAGGGTCTGCTGAGCACCCTGCTGGCGCTGGCCCACTGGTCCGCCGGCCACACCTCGCGTGCCTTCGATCTGCTGACCGCATCGGCAAAACAGCGTGAGAACACCGAAACCCACGCACACACGCTCGCCCTGCTCGGGTTGATGCACCTGCAACGCGGCGAGCACACCCAGGCGGCCCGCCATGCGCAGGCCGCGTTCGACGAGCTCGCCGAACTCGCGCGCCTTTCCCCGCTCGGCGTCGACGCCAAGATCATCACCTTTTGGACCCGCGGCGTCGTTCGCGACCTGAAAGGCGAGCACGAGTCGGCGCTGGCCTATCTGCGGACCGCCTACACCAGCTGCGAGGAACTGGGCCAGCTCAGCCCGAACGACCACGTGCTCACCGCGCTGGCCCGTTGCCTTGTCGCGCTCGGCGCCACCGACGAGGCGCTTGTCCACCTCAACCAGGCCCTCGATCTGCGGCAGCGGATCGGCGACCAGGAAGGCGAAGCCGAGACGCTGATCCTCATCGGAACGGCGCAACTCGTATCGGGGAACGCCGCTGATGCTCTGGGATCACTGCACGCGGCGATGGCCATTCTCAGCGAGGGCACCCGGCTCATGGCCCGCACGCGGATCGAACTCGGACGAACTCTCGCCGCTCTCGGCCGCACTGCCGAGGCCGTTCGGGAATGCGATCTGGGCCTCACCGCCGCGGTTCACGCGGGTCATCTCCATGAACAGGCCCAGGCACATCACCAACTCGCCGAATTGCTCGCCGACGCTGACATGCACAAGGCTGGTGAGCACCGATCGGCTGCGGCGGAAATCGGCGCGCGGCTCGATCTGGAACACCCGCAATCGCTACCGCATCTCCGTCCCGCCGGCTGGTGAACAAATCGCTCGTCGCGATGAATCCGGCGAATTTCGAGCTGCGGTCGCATCGGTGTCGAGCTTTTCGGCCTGTGGATCGGGGTGGACTGCGTGTGGGCGACGTCCACCGGCCGCGGCCGGCTGCCGGGCGATCTTCGACGCCCACGGAGGGTGGTCGCGGAAGTGGATCACGGGGATGAGCACTGTGGGTGGCTTCATCAATATTGACTACGCCAAGCGGGTGACGTTGGCGGCGGTGTGGCCGGGCGTGGGGATTGTGTAGGTAGCGGTGAGCTGGGGCGATGCTCGTTGAATGATCAAGTGACCGCTCTGGGCGGTTACCGGCGGTGTCGACGAGACCCGTTGCATGAGGCGTTCCTAGGTCGATAGTGGAGGCATGGTCGAACACGGAACGGAACCGGCGAGATGTGGATGGTTTTCATGTAAACTACCTGCGATTTGCTCCAGCAAGACCCGAATCTGATTCGCACACCGGGAGCAATCATGAAGCTGGGCGCCGACAAGCACGCAGACTCCGTCCACTACCGGCGGGACCGCTCGCTCAACCCGATACTGCTGCCGTTCATGATCGTCTTTTTTCTGCTGACGGCGGTGGGGATCGCCGTGGTGATCACCGTGGCCGCGGTGGTGTACCTGCTGGCCGTGGCCGGGTCGGCGCTGGTGGGACTCGTGCGGCCGAAGCCCGAGGGCCTGAACCGCGGGCAGACCGTGCGGGCGACGGTCGAGGTGATCAACAAGGTGGCGCTGAAGCCGCGCCGGGGCAAGCACGCCCGGCCCCGGCTGCTGCCGAGGTCGCTGGTCCCGTTCACTCGCTGAACGTGATCCACTCCACCACCCGCTCCGCCACGAAATCCTCGTTCTCCTCGCACGTGCCGTCGATCTCCACCAGCACGTCATCGGCCTTGAGCCGCCGCGCGGCGGCGCGGGAGGACTCCACGGGAACCCGGGCGTCCTTGGTCCCGTGCACGATGAGTGTGGGCGGCAGGATCTCCCCGAACACGAAGCTGGGGCGCACCCAGAACGCCTCATTCAGGAAGGCCCGGCCGTGCCGCACGCCGGGCCCGTGTTCCAGGTAGCCGACGTCGGCCAGCCGCGGTGACACCAGGCGGCCGCCGGACCAGTTCGGGTTCTGGTCGATGTAGTCGCCCTTGAAGTTCAGTTGGGGCGTCAGCAGCACCAGACGGTCCAACTCCGTCGGGCGTCGCGCCGCGTAGAAAGCCGCTAGTCCACCGCTGAACCGGGTGCCCAGCAGCGACACTCGACGGGCACTGGTCTCCGTCCGGACGTGCTCGACGGCGGCGCGAAGATCGTTCAAATGCTCAGTGAGGGTCCGTTCCTCCTGGCTGCCCTCGCTGGCCCCGTGCCCGCGGTGGTCAAACCGCAGCGTCGCCACACCCTCGGCCGCCAATTCCTCGGCCAGCAGCGGAAAAAGGCCGTTCTCGTCCCGATCGAGCCCTTCGCTGTGAGCCAGCACAACCGCCCGCCGAGGCTCGCCGGACGATGGCACGGTGATGGTCCCGGCCAGCCGGAGGCCGTCGAGCGACCGAAAGCTCCCCATCCACCGATGCTCCCATGGGGAGACCGGTGCGGGGCGACCTTCGGCGGCCGGCAACCGAGGACGGCACCTACGGACCGGCATTCGTCGCACCTCCGCGCGGTGTCGACCGCGGCCGAGGGTGTGTTCGCGGGCATGGCGGTGCCCGCTCCCGCCGCTAGACGACGCTGCCGTCGACCACGACGGCCGCCTGCTGATGGCCACGGGCGGAAAGGGCGTTGCCCAGGGCCACCAGTCGCGCGCCGAACTCCGCATGCTGCTGGCGGCTGAAGGATCCGTCGAGCATGGCCAGTGTTATCCCAGGCACGGCGTCGTTGACGCTCATGAGCTCGGCGAGCAGTTCACGGTCCGCTCGAATCAACTGCGACCTCCCGTCCGACCACCCACGCGCCCTGGTCGAAGGTAGAGACGGCGGCGAGAACCGGAAGGTTGCGTTGGGGCAGTGGGGAATGGGGAAGGGTGTGGGGAATGGGGCAGGGCCGGCGGCGGGGAATGGGACCGGAGCGGAGGCCGGCGGGTGACTGGGGAAAGGCTGAGGTGGGGCGCGGGGGAGGCCCGCGAGGGTGGGCGGAGGCCGGCGGCGAGGGTGGGAGAGGTGCGAGCGCAGGTGGGGCGGGTTGTTCGCAGGGAGAGCGCTCTCTGAGCGTGCTACAAATGCTGCATGAGCACCGATCAGGCGCCGCCGACGCTGGAGCATGTGGCGAAGGTGGCGGGGGTGTCGCGGGCGACGGTGTCCAGGGTGGTGAACGGCATCCGGAACGTGGACCCGGAGCTGCGCGAGGCGGTGGAGCGCGCGATCGAGCAGACGGGGTACGTGCCGAACCGGGCGGCCCGGTCGCTGGTGACGCGCAGGACGGGCGCGGTGGCGCTGGTGGTGTCGGAGCCGAACAAGCACACGGACGCGTTTCCGGGCGGGGTGTTCGCGGACCCGTTCTTCGGGCGGGTGGTCAGCGGAGTGCTGAGGGTGCTGGGCCCGATGGACGTGAGCCCGGTGCTGATGCTGGTGGACTCGGAGAAGGCCCGGGCGCAGCTGATGAACCGGCTGCGGCAGGACCGGTTCGACGGGGTGCTGCTGATCTCGATAGACCCGAGGGACCCGCTGCCGGGTCAGCTGACGGACGCGGACGTGCCGACGGTGATGTTCGCCCGGCCGGTGCGGCCGACGCCGATCAGCTACGTGGACGTGGCGCACGAGGACGGCGCCCGGCTGGCGGCGGAGCACCTGATGGCCCGAGGCTGCAAGCAGGTGGCGACGATCAGTGGCCCGCTGGACACGCCGGCGGGGCAGGACCGGCTGGCCGGCTTCCGGTCGACGATGGCCCGGCACGGCCAGGCCTTCGTGCCCAGCGCGGAAGGCGACTTCACGCAGACGGGCGGGGAGCGGGCCACCGAGAAGCTGCTGGCCGAGCAGCGGTTCGACGGCCTGTTCGTGGCCAATGACCTGATGGCCATGGGTGCCCTCGACGTGCTGCGCAAGCACGGCAAACGCGTACCCGAAGACGTCTCGGTGGTCGGCTTCGACGACAGCGGCGCGGCGCTGAGCAGCCGGCCGCAGCTGACCACGATCCGGCAGCCGGTGGAGGACATGGCGGCCGAGATGGCCCGACTGGTGCTGGAGCGCATGGACGGCGAAGGCCAGCGGGTGACCTCGGTGATCTTCGAGCCGGCGCTGGTGGTCCGCGGCTCCTCCTGACCGACGCCGGACGCGGTCGACGCTGGGCGCCGCACCGGGAGAGCGCTCTCTTGACGGGCCTGTGAACCTCGGGTAAAACTGCGTACCAGTTCGGAGAGCGCTCTCCCGCCAGAGGGGCTACTCGGTCCGCTGCCACGACGTACCCCTGGAGAACCGATGAAGGCTCTCTCCTGTGCGCTGCTGCTCGTGCTCGGCCTGTGCGCACCGGTGCTCGTCCCGCCCACCGCCCATGCGGCGACAACGCTGCTGTCCCAAGGAAGACCGACAACGGCCTCGTCGACCGAGGGGGACGGCTACGCGGCCGCCAACGCGGTCGACGGCAACACCGGCACGCGCTGGGCCAGCGCCTGGAACGACGATCAGTGGCTCCAGGTCGACCTCGGCTCGTCCCAGGCGATCAGCCAGGTGACCCTGCAGTGGGAAGCGGCCTACGCGACCTCCTTCGAGATCCTGGTGTCGGACAACGCCACCACCGGCTGGCACGCCGTCTACTCGACGACAACGGGAACCGGCGGCCAGCAGACGCTGCCCGTGAGCGGCGCCGGCCGATACGTGCGGATGCACGGCATCAAGCGGGTCGGCGGCTACGGCTTCTCGCTGTGGGAGTTCCAGGTCTACGGCGGGGGCACGGACCAGCCGGGCGGCCCGCAGTGGAACCCGGTCTGGACCGACAACTTCCCGGGCGCGGCCGGTAGCGCGCCCAACGCCGGGAACTGGATCACGGCCAACGGCCCGAATCCGTCCAGCGGCGAGGTCGAGACGAACACACCGGCCAACGTCGCCCTCGACGGCAACGGCCACGTCAACCTGACCGCCCTGAACAACGGCGGCAACTGGACGTCCGGCCGCATCGAGTCGCAACGCACCGACTTCGCCGCGCCGGCCGGCGGCCAGCTGATGATCACGGCCTCCATCAAGCAGCCCAACGTGTCCAACGCGCTCGGCTACTGGCCGGCCTTCCGCGCCTACGGATCGGCCAACCGCGGCAATCCCGGTGCGTGGCCGGCGGTCGGTGAGGCCGACATCATGGAAGGCGTCAACGGTCGCGCGCAGTCGTCGGAAACCCTGCACTGCGGCACGGTCCCGGGCGGCAACTGCGGCGAGTACAACGGCATGACCAGCGGCCTCGGGACGTGCGGCGACTGCCAGACCGCGTACCACACCTACGCCGAGGTGATCGACCGGACGCTGAGCGACGAGCAGATCCGGTTCACCATCGACGGCCAACAGGTCTGGCAGGTCAGGGAAAGCCAGGTCGGGGTCAGCACCTGGCAGGCCGCCGTCGATCACGGGTTCTACCTCGTGTTCGACCTGGCGATCGGCGGCGGCTACCCGAACACGGTGTGCGGCTGCACGTCCCCGAGCCCGCAGACGTCGTCGGGCGGCGTGCTGAGCATCGGCTCCGTCGGCGTCTACACCAGCACCGGTGCCACCCCGCCGCCGCTGACGACACCGCCGGTGCCGAACGGCGGCAGCGTGGTCAAGGTGACCGGCGGCCAGGGCAACTGGGGCCTGTCGGTGAACGGAAACCCGTACTACATCAAGGGAGTCACCTTCGGCCCGCAGAGCGCGACGGCCGACGCGCACATGCAGGATCTCAAGGAACTCGGCGTCAACACGGTCCGGACCTGGGGCACCGATGCCTCGAGTCAGCCGCTGCTGGATCGCGCTGCCGCCAACGGCATCAAGGTGATCAATGGGTTCTGGCTCAACCAGGGCACCGATTTCGCCAACGACACGGCGTACGAGGACAGCACGCTCAACGCGATCGTGCAGCAGGTCAACGCCTACAAGAACCATCCGGGCGTGCTGATGTGGGACGTCGGCAACGAGGTCCTGCTGACGTTGCAGAACACCTATTCCGGCACGCAGCTGGAGGCGGAGCGCAACGCCTACGCCCGCTACGTCGAGCGGGTGGCGCAGGCGATCCACGCGGCCGACCCGAACCACCCGGTGACCTCGACCGACGCCTGGACCGGCGCTTGGCCGTACTACAAGGCCAACACGCCGTCGCTGGACCTGTACGCGGTCAACTCCTACGGCGCGGTCTGCAACGTCAAGCAGGACTGGATCAACGGTGGCTACACCAAGCCGTACATCGTCACCGAGTCCGGTGAGGCCGGCGAGTGGGAGGTTCCCAACGACGCCAACGGGGTGCCGACCGAACCGTCCGACCAGCAGAAGGTCGCCGGCTATGCCAGCGCCTGGAACTGCGTCCAGGGCCACACCGGCGTATCGCTGGGCGCCACGTTGTTCAACTACGGCAACGAGAACGACTTCGGCGGCATCTGGTTCAACCTTGAACCGGGCGGCTGGAAGTTCCCGACCTACTACCAGGTCGCCCAGAGCTACGGCGGCTCGCCGGCGACCCCGGCCGGCCCGGTGATCACGGAAATGTCCGTGCCACAGACCGTCAGCGCCGGCAAGCAGTTCGCCGTGAGCGTCAACGTGACGGGGTCAGTGCGCTACAACCTCATGTACAGCAGCAAATACGTCGACAACAACACCACCTTGCGCTACGCCGACTTCACCCAGACCGGTACGAACTCCTTCAACGTCACCGCGCCCAACCAACTCGGCGTCTGGAAGGTGTACGTGTACGCTTATGACGGCCATGGCAACGTCGCCGTCGAGACGAAGTCGGTCAACGTGACGGTGCCGCCGGTCAACGGTGTCAACGTGGCCCGGGGCAAGCCGACGACCGCTTCCAGTTACCAGGCAACGGGAAACGGCGCGCCCTTCCCGCCGAGCAACGCCGTCGACGGCAACACCGGGACGCGGTGGGCCACCGACTGGAGCGATCCACAGTGGATCCAGGTCGACCTCGGCCAGACGACCGCGATCCACCACATCCAACTGGTCTGGGAGTCCGCGTACGGCAAGGCGTACACGATCCAGGTGTCGCCGGACGGCACCTCGAACTGGACCACGATCCACGGCACCACCACGGGCGCTGGGGGCGTCGAGGACTTCGATGTGAGCGGCTCCGGCCGGTTCGTCCGGCTGACCGGCACCCAGCGCGGCACCGCGTACGGCTATTCGCTGTTCGAGTTCGGCATCTACCAGTAGGGAGAAGCCCGTGTCCCGCAAGGCCCTGCTCCTCGCCGCGGCACTGGTGGTCGCGCTGGCGTCGGTCGCTCAGGCCGACGACGTCGTGACCCACCACGAGTTCCAGGCCGACTGCACGATCACCCACCACCAGCCGGACGATCCCATCGTCTTCCCGAACCAGCCGGGGGCGTCGCACGACCACACGTTCCTGGGCAACACCACGACCAACGCGGCGACCACCCTGAACTCGCTGCTGGCCGCCGGCACCGGGGCCACCACGTGCCTGGCGCCCGACGACCTGTCCGCGTACTGGTTCCCCACGCTGTACAACGGAAACCAGCCGATCCTGTCCACCTGGTCGCAGGTCGTCTACTACAAGTCCGGGATCCTGGACTACACCAAGGTCCAGCCCTTCCCGCAGGGACTGAAGTTCGTGGTCGGCGACATGATGGCCACCCAGGACCAGTTCCAGCACGCGCCCGGCGCCATCGAGGGCTGGGAGTGCGGCGACAGCTTCCACAACTGGGACTTCCCGTCCTACTGCACTGACGGCACCCAGGCCAACATCCGTTACCAGGCCCCGAGTTGCTGGGACGGCGTGCACCTGGACTCGGCGGATCACAAGAGCCACATGGCCTATCCGGACCGGGTCACGCTGACCTGCCCGGCCGACCACCCGGTGCCGGTGCCGATGCTGGAGTTCAAGATCGCGTTCCCGGTCAGCGGCGACATGTCGCAGGTGCACCTGGCCAGCGGCCGCGGCTACTCCTGGCACTACGACTTCTTCAACGCCTGGGACCCGCCCACGCTGGCCGCGCTGGTCAAGCACTGTATCAACGGCGGCCTCCAGTGCGACTCGCGGGGCTTCGACCTGTACAAGCCCGACCGCGGCGCCGCCCTGGGCCCGGACTACCGCCTGCCCGGCCGCTAGTCAAGGGCCTGATGCTGGGAAAGGACCATTCCTCTCGTTCAACGCGAGGAATGGTCCTTTCACACAGGTCGGGTGCTTGTCCGGTTCGAGCCAGAATCGGGGGTGGGGGTGGCCGGACGGTGGGAGCGCTGTCACCCTGCGAAGGGTGATCAGGCTCCTGCCGCTTCTCCTGATCGTCCTGGCGCTGCCGCCGGTTCCGGCCGCGGCGGCGACGACGGTGTGCGCCACGTCCTGCGACACCCTCGACCCGTCGAGGGCCCAGCGGGAGACGTTTCCCCTGCCGGACAAGAACATCAACGGCCGCAAGGTCCAGCTGCACGTGTCGGAGCCGGACGGGATGGCCTGGGCCAGCATCGATCTGGGCACGACGGGCGACTCGGTGTGGCTGGACCGGTCCTGGGACGGCGGCCGGACGTGGGAGGGGCTGCTGGGCAAGGCCGCCATACCGAGCAGCTGGACCGGCACCAGAACGCTGATGTACAACGTCTACGACCCGGTGGGGCATCGCCGCGGCGTGATCAGGGCCTGCGGCGACGCGAACGGGGTGGCCTGCACGGATTGGCTGTACCCCAACGTTTGCGACAAAGCCTGTGATGGCAGCAGCCAACAGAACGGTGACGTGCAGCCGGTCGCGCCGACGACGATCTACGGCCGCACGGTCCGCCTGCACACCGATGCCAACGACATGGCGTGGGCGACGATCGAGAACAACGGGCCCGGCGACGAGGTCTGGCTGGACCGCAGCTGGAACGAAGGCGCGAGCTGGCCGGACGGATCGTCGCTCGGACGCACGACATCGGGCCGTACCGCGATGTTCGCCACGCGGGATCCCAGAGCCAAGCTGTACGGCGGTGTTGTACGGGCTTGTGGACGGGAAGCCAGTCACACCAACGGAAGCTGCACGGCATGGGCTCGCCCGGCGCCGACACGGGCCGGGGCGGCGGCCGATGCGCTGATGTACTCCTACGACGCCTACCAGGCGTGGTGGCCCAGCAGCTGGTGGAACTCGGCGGCCACGCTGACGGCGTTGATCGACTACGCCCGGCAGGCCGGAAACCACGACTACGACTGGGTTGTCGGGCGCACCTTCGACGTGAACAAGGGCGTGTTCCCGGCCGGCGTCAAATCGAGTGACCCGATCGAGGGCGACTTCATCAGCCGGGCGATCGACGACTCGGCATGGTGGGGCCTGGCCTGGATCGCCGCCTACGACTACACCCACGACTCCCGTTACCTGACCGAGGCGACGACAATTGCCAACTACGTCAACGGTTTCTGGGACACCGGGACGTGCGGAGGCGGCGTCTGGTGGAACCGCGAGCGGACGTACAAGAACGCCGTGACGAGCGGCCTCTATCTGAGGCTGGCCGCCGCGCTGCACGTGGACACGCCCGGCGACACGGTCTGGGGCCAGCGGGCCGTGACAGCAGGGAACTGGTACCTGGGCAGCGGCCTGATCAACGGGAACAACCAGGTCAACGACGGCCTGACCGCCGACTGCCGCAACAATGGACAGACCGTCTGGACGTACAACCAAGGCCTGGCCATCGGCGGCTTCGACGAGCTCTACCGCGCCACCGGTGACCGGCGTTGGCTGGATGCGGCGACGCGCCTGGGCAACGCCGTCGGTCCGGGTGTGCTGACCGAGTCATGCGAGCCGAACTGCGACGACAACCAGAAGCAGTTCAAGGGAATCCTCGTCCGCTACCTGGCCGAGGTCGGCTACCAGCCGTACCTGCAAACCCAGGCGAACTCCTTGTGGGCCAACGATCGCGACCCGCTCAACCACCTCGGCCTGCGCTGGGCCGGCGGCGCCCCGAACGCCGTCGACTGGCGCACGCAGGCCAGCGCGCTGGAGGCCCTCACCGCGACGCCGAATCCAGCAGGAGGTTGACCAGCGAGATCACATTGTCGGTCTCCGGCTCGTGCCCGCCGAGCAGATGGCTGTACATGAACGAGTCGCCGATGCGGACGATCGCCTGTGCCAGCACGCCCGTCGGCACCGCGAAGCACACGCCGGACTCGACCAACAGCTTGGCGAACAGCGTGGTCGCGCGCTGCTCGACCAGGCCGGGGGCGAGCACGATCCGGTGAACAGCAGCGGGTCACGCTCGATGAACGCCCGCAACGGCTCGGCGCCGATCACGGCGTACATGAAGCGCTCGAAGACCACCCGCACGCGATCGAGGCCCTCGGCGCAGACGCCGTCGAGGCAGCGCCGGAAGGTGTGTTCGGTCTGTTCGGCCAGCACCATGCCGACGAGCTCATCGTGGTTGCCGATGCGCCGGTAGAGCGTGGCGCGGCTGAGCCCGAGGTCGGCGGCTCCGCCGCGCCGGAGCGGTGCCCAAGGCGGAGCCGCTCGTGCTGGTCGAGGGCGGCGCGCACTTCCTCAGCCTCACCGACCCGGACGCGGTCAACCCGCCGCTACGCGAATTCCTTTCGGCCAACATCTGATTCGGCCGAACGGACGCGTACGTCTGCCCGTTCATGGACCTGATTTGTCCGCCGGCACGACCGTTTGTGATGCTGCGACCGTGATTCGAGGGCGCAAGCGGCTCTGGCGGGTGGTGCTGCCCGTGCTGTGCCTGGCGCTGGTCGCCGGCGGGGTCGTCACCTATCGCGCGCTCAGCGCGCCGGCCGGGGCGACCTACATCGACATCGCCGACGCCAACCCGGCACCGACGCCGGTGGCGTACACCTCGACCGGCTCGCCCGGCAGTTGGCACGTCGACTGCGGGCGCAACCAGGAGCGGATGTACAACTCCGACAATCTGGTCGCCCAACCCGGTGTCGTCGGCGGCGCCCACCACGTGCACGACTACGTGGGCAACAAGTCGACCAACGCGCTGTCCACCGACGACAGCCTGGCCGCGGGCGAGACCACGTGCCAGTTCGGCGACAAGTCCACCTACTACTGGCCCGTGCTGATGCTGCCGTCGGCGTTGACGCAGATGGACGGCATGGACGGCATGTCCATGAACCACAGCACCATCGCCGTGCCGACCTCGGTGCTGGTCGAATACCGCGGCAGCCCGGTCAGCAGTGTCATCGCCATGCCCCGATTCCTGCGTGGCACCACGGGAAACCCGCATGGCACCACCGAAGGCCTCGCCAACACCGAACACGTGCAGTGGACCTGCTCCGGGGCGCGGGACCGGATCACCAAGGACTATCCGCAGTGCGGCTCCGGGCAGCAGACCATTCGCGTGTTCGACTTCCCGAACTGTTGGAACGGCACCAGCACCGACAGCGCCGACCACCGCGGGCACCTGGTGTTCCCGGAGCCCGGCGGCGGCTGCCGGGTCGGCACCTTCCCGGTGCCGGAGCTGCACATCGAGGTGGCCTACACGCTGGCGCCCGGCCTGCACTACGCGATCGACGCCTTCCCGGAGGAGCACTACAGCTCCGTGACCGATCACGCGATGTTCGTCGACGCCATGCCGGATTCGCTGATGGCCACGGTCGTGGCCTGCATCAACTCGGGCCGGCACTGCTGATCTACTTGCCCGGAAGCGGGGGAGTCTGGCCGCCGGTCGGGCTGACCGCGAACCACGTGCCCTTCACGCCCTGGCCGTTGATGTCGCCGGGCGCCTTGTCGCCGGAGAAGTAGTACACCGGCTGGCCGTTGACCGTGACCTGGCAGGTGCCCTCGGTCCGTTCGACGTAACCGATCGCCTGCGGGTCGACACCGGTCGGGTAGATCTTGCCGGGCGAGGCGATCAGCAGCGGCGGCCACGTCTTCGCACACGCGCCGTAACACGTGGGCTTCTTGTTGCCGTCATTGGTGAACATGTACAGCGTCATGCCGTTGCCATCGGTCAGGAACGTGCCGATCTGCTCGGACGTGGTCGCCCTGACCTCGATGTCGTTGGCGTTCTGCTGCATCGGCTGCTCGGGCGCGCCGCTGAGGATCTGCACCAGTTTCTGCGTCTTGGCCACCGTCGGCGGTGGGACCGCGGGTGGGTTCGGCAGCGTCACCACCTTCTCAACCGGCTTGATGTCCACGGCCTGCGGCGTGCCCTGCACACCACACGCGGTCATCGTGATCATGGCCGTGACCAGGAGGGACGAGGAGAGGATCAGCTTGCTCAGCCGCATGGCTCTGCACTCCGTGAGTCGTCGGGTGGGGTTGCCGCAAACACGGTCGGGCGACTCGGGTGGTTCAAGGCGAAATTCCGTTGAACCCGTTCGGCGGTTCGCTCGTGTGTCACGTAGGCCGGGCCCGCGCGGTGTGCAGGGCGTCGCACGGACCCGGCCGCCCTCCACTGTGGACGGTGTGTCCGATCGGGCAGCCGTCGGCGGTTGGAGTCGCCCCGCGGTCGGCCGACCGTGCCGGGTGGCCGTGTTTCTCGATGAGCCCGATCGGGATTTCCGGTCGGTGCACGGGGGTGACACGGAAGGTGGTGCTGATGGCAGGGCTGAGCAGGCGCGCCCGCCACGACGTGGCCGACGAGGCGTTGCTGCGTTCGCTGTACCGCGAGCACGGCGGGGCCATGGTGGCGTACGCGTATCGGCTGACCGGGGACCGCGCCGCGGCGGAGGACGTCGTGCAGGAGGCGTTGGTGCGGGCCTGGCAGCATCCCGACAGCCTGGTCAACGGCAAGGGGTCCGTTCGCGGCTGGCTCTTGACCGTGGTGCGCAATCTCGTGACGGACAAGGCTCGCGCCCGCGCCTCCCGGCCGCAGGAAGTCGCCGAGCCGCCCGTCGACGTCGCCGTCTCCCGCGACCACGCCGAAGGCGTCGTCAACACCATGATCGTCGGCGCCGCGCTGGGCCGGCTGTCCGCCGAACACCGTGACGTCCTGGAGCAGATCTACCTGCTCGGCGGCACGGCCAGCGAGGCCGCCCAGGCGTTGGGCATTCCGCTCGGGACCGTGAAGTCCCGGTGCTACCACGCACTTCGCGCGCTGCGCGGATTTCTCCCTGGGGTCGAAGCGGGATTGGAACGGTCGGTGTCATGAAAAACCCTGATGTGGAGCGCTACCTCGCCGGCACCCTGGACGAGGATCGATCGTTGCTGCTGGAGCGGCACCTCCAGACGTGCCTGCAGTGCAGCGACGAGGTCGCCGAGTTCCATGAGTTCCAGCGCATCGTCGACACCGTGCTGAACGGTCCCCCGCCCGATGGCGACCTGGTGCTGCAGCGGGCCCTTCGTCAGATCCGCACCGAGTCCGCCGCCAAACGCCGTCGTCGCGGCGCCTTCCTGGCGTCCGCCGCCGCCGTTGTCGTCGGTGTCGCCCTCACCACCGGTGTGGCCGTCGGACGATCCGGTGATTCCGTCGGGCCCGTTCGCGCTCAGGCCACCGATGCCGGCACCGGCGCCGCGTTGGCCGTGTCCTTCGCCGAGACCTCCGGGTGGTCGCACATCTCCGCCGCCGTGAGTGGGGTTCCCGTCGGGACCCAGTGCGAGTTGGTGCTGGTGGGTCGGGACGGGCGGCAGACCATCGCCGCCGGGTGGAAGGTCACCGCCGGGGAGTCCACCGTGGACGCCAGCGCGTTGGTCGATCCCGCGGACATCGCCTCCGTTCGGTTGGAGAACGCCGCCGGCAAGCAGTTCGTGTCGGTTCGGCTGTAGTTCAGGGCCTTCTCGGGGCCGCCACCTTATCTTGGGTGGCGGCCTTGTGTCGTTGCCCTTCCGCCGTTGTCCACAGAGCCCGCGCTCCGTCGCCGGTTGTCCACAGGCCGGGCGTTCGAAGATCAACTTCGCGTTTCCGCTGGTAGGCTGGAGCGGGGATGGCCCCCTTGGGTTGGGTGGGCCATGTGGTGGGCGGGGCATGTGGTGGGGCGGGGTTAGTGGTGGGCCGACGTGCGCGGCGTCGGCGTGCAGGGCGGGCGCGGTGGGGGCGTGGGTGGTGTTGTGCGGCTGATGTGGCCGGACGATCGTTGCCTCGTTGCCTCGTTGCCTCGTTGCCTCGTTGCCTCGTTGCCTCGTTGCCTCGTTGCCTCGTTGCCTCGTTGCCTCGTTGCCTCGTTGC
>NZ_JBFBAM010000050.1:53142-68313 GCF_040682195.1 Kutzneria sp. NPDC051319
GTACGCTCGTTGCCTCGTTGCCTCGTTGCCTCGTTGCCTCGTTGCCTCGTTGCCTCGTTGCCTCGTTGCCTCGTTGCCTCGTTGCCTCGTTGCCTCGTTGCCTCGTTGCGTTACTGCGCTGTTGCGGACGGGATCGGGGCGGGTGCGTGATCTGGCCGCGGCACGAGGTCGGCGAGGCGCGGCGCTGGTGGTGTGACCGAGCACGGTGAGCCGGCCGAGCGCATCGACGATGTCCGGGCCGAACGGAACGCGCAACGCAGCGCTGTGAGCGTGGTTGTCGGTGAAGCTCGAGGTGCCCAAAGCGCGAACCGTCCTGATGGAGCTCGTCCGAACCGGGCGCTGACGCACACAAAAAAGGGGACCGGCCGGAGCCGGTCCCCTTCGGGGTCTAGCGGCGGGGGTCAGCCCGCGAAGCGGATCGAGTAGACCGCCTTGTCGAAGCCGATGGCGGCGAGGTCGTTCTGGTTGCCGGTCACGATCATCGACTTGCCGGTGCAGTCCTTGCCGGTCCACAGCTTGTACGTGCCCGTGGCCTGGATGGAGGAGACGAGCGACGGGGTGGTGACGTTGGCGCAGCCGGGGCCGGAGATGCCCTGGGAACCGTTGGGCTCGGAGAGGTTCTTGCCGGAGTCGAGGATGGCGTCGGTGGCGGTCAGGGTGGCGTTGCCCGGGTTGGTCGTGGTGGTGGCAGTGCCGGCGCCGTTGCCGCCGCCGCTGTTGTTCACGCCGCCGCCGTTGCTGGTGGAACCAGAGCCGGTGCCATCGGCGAAGCGGATGGAGCGCACGGCGTTGTCCATGCCGACCGAGGCCAGGTCCTTGACGTCACCGGTGATCACGACGGACTTGCCGGTGCAGTTGGGGCCGTCCCACAGCTTGATCGCGCCGTCGGTGGTGATGGAGGAGGCGATGCTCGGGCGGAACACCTTCTGGCAGCCGGGGCCGGACACGCCCTGGGAGGCGCCGTTCTCGGAGAAGTTGGCGTCGTCGAACAGGATGGCGCTCGTGCCGGTCAGCGTGGTGCCGGGGGCGCCGGTCGGCGCGGTGGTGTTGGTCGCGGGCGGGGTGGACCCGGGCGGCGTGTTCTTGCCGAAGTTGCGCTGGCCGTCGGGGGTGACGGCCCACCAGGTGTTGCCGACGGCCTCACCGTTGGTGTCGAAGGGCTTCAGGTCCTTGCTGAACGTGTAGAGCGGCTTGCCCTTGAGGGTGATCTGGTAGTTGCCGTCGTCGGGACGCTTGATGGTGCTCAGGTCCCTCGGGTTGAGGCCGGCGACAAAAACCTTGCCGGGGTTGGAGATCTCCACCGGCGGCCAGGTGACCTTGCACTGGTCGACGCAATTGGACTTGTTCTTTTCGTCCTTGTCGAAGACGTAGATCACCTTGTTGGCCGCGTTGAGCACGACCGGGTCGAGGTCGCCGGCCTTGCCGGCCCGCAGCTGCACCCAGGAGTGCGCGACAGCGGCGGGCGCGCCCTGCGGGGCCCAGTCGCCGGTGTTCGGGGTGGCGTTGTTGGACTTCGCGGTGCCCTGCAACAGGTTCAGCGGCGAGGAGTCGGCCACGTTGCTGGTGGCCGGCGAGGCCTGCGGCGCATCCGGAGTCCCGCAGGCGGCCAGCATCGCGGCGGCGCCGGCCACGAGGACAGCAAGGGACACAACATGCTTGCGAGACATGGGATTCTCCAGTGTGGGGCTTACGGGGTTCCGGTCGTCCGGAAGCCGTTCGCGATCTACACGGGAGGTCCCGGCGAACGGTTCAAAGAATTTTCGAGAGAACCGTTCGCCGCTGGTCAGAGCCCCGAAATACTAGGGAACGAGCACGATCTTGCCGCGGGTGTGCCGCTGCTCCAGCTCGCGGTAGGCAGCGCGAACCTCGGCCAGTGGGTACTTTCGGGCAACCACGAGTTCCAATTCGCCCGCGGCGATTCGCGAGGCGAGCTCGGCCAGCACGTCGGCGCTGGCGCCGTCGGCGTTGCCCTCGGCCTTGATGCCGTACTTCTCCACGGCCGGGAAGTTGATGATCGTGTTGATCCGTCCCTTGTCGACACCCAGCTCCAACGCGAGCTCCACGTAGTCGGCGCCGAAGGTGTCGATGAACGCGTCGACGGTCCCACCAGCGGCTTCCCGCACGCGGGCGGCCACGCCGTCGCCGTACTCGACGGGCGTCACGCCGTGGGCGGTCAACCAGTCGCTATTGGACGGTCCGGCGATGCCGATGACCTTCGCGCCCGCCGCGACGGCGAGCTGCACGACCAGGGAGCCGACACCGCCGGCCGCGCCGGACACCACGACGGTGTCCCCCTTGGACAGTGCGACGGCCCGAACCGCCGCGTAGGCAGTGGTTCCGGCGACGAACAGCGCGCCGGCCTGCTCCCACGTCACCTCGGCCGGCTTCGGCGTGAGCTGCGTCACCGGGATCGCCACGTACTCGGCCTGGCTGGCCCGGTCGTCGGTCCAGCCGATGATCTCGTCGCCGACCGCGACCCCGGACACGCCCTCGCCCAGCTCGGCGATCACGCCGGCGAGGTCGCTGCCCTGACCCGACGGGAACGTCGAGGGCCATACCGAGTGGAACGCGCCGGACCGGATACCCGCCTCGCCGGGGTTGATGCCGGCTGCTTTGACCTGCACGAGCACCTCGCCGGGGCCGGGGACCGGCCGGTCCACCTCGACCACGTCCAGCACGTCGATGCCGCCGAACTCGTTGTACCTGACCGCCTTGGGCATGGCTTCGGGCCTCCTCGTCGGGTGTATGTGAAGCCTCAACCACCCGCCCGGAGGATTTAATCCAGCAGTCCCCGCTCATAGGCGAGCGAGACGGCCTCGGTCCGGCTCGAAGCGCCGAGCTTGGCCATCACGCGGGACAGGTGCACGCTGGCCGTCTTCTCGCTGATGTAGAGCCGCTCCCCGACCTGCCGGTTGGTCAGGCCCGAGGCCACGAGCTCCAGCGTCGCCCGCTCACGTGGCGTGAACAGGTCCTCGGTGTCCACCTCCACGCCGGCGACCTCGATACGAGCCCGCTTGGCCAAGGTCTCGACGGCGTCGCGCAGCGGCAACGCTCCCATGTGGACGGCCTCGGCGTGGGCGGCCTGAAGCTCCACAATGGCCTCTTCCCGCCGGCCGTCGTTGATCAGCGCCTCGGCCAGCCGCCACCGCGCCGAGGCCTGCCAGTACTTGAACGACTCGGCCGCGGCCACCGCGACCCGCCACAGCTCGACGTCGATCTCGTCGCGCAGCCGGTTGAGCTCGGCGTCCATCCGGGCTTCCATGCAGGCGGTCTCCGGATTGCGCATGTCCTCGCGCCACTGGTGATCCAGCGAGTACTCGCCCTCAGTCAGGGCCAGCTCGTGCACGCGCTCGCCCTCGGCGACGGCGTCCCGTGCCGCGTCGTCGTCGCCACGGCGCCAGGCCTGCTCGGCCATGTCGGCCAGCGCGCCGACCGCCATCGCGCCAGCCCGTCTGGCCTTGGTCACGCTGGCCCGGGGCGCCTCGGCGATCGAGGCGATGAGCCGGAGGCTCTCGTCGACGGCTTCGCGCAGGTCGCCCCGCCACATCGCCGCCTCGGCCCGCGCGAAGCGGACGCGCCCGACGATGTT
This sequence comes from Kutzneria sp. NPDC051319, assembly GCF_040682195.1. Taxonomy (NCBI): domain Bacteria; kingdom Bacillati; phylum Actinomycetota; class Actinomycetes; order Pseudonocardiales; family Pseudonocardiaceae; genus Kutzneria; species Kutzneria sp. NPDC051319. Next base: position 56,732 of record NZ_JBFBAM010000050.1, read on the forward strand.
GGCGTCGTCGGAGTAGGTCATGATCCGGGCCGCCCCCTCGTCCACCTCCTCGAACCGGCCGGCGACGGCCAGCTCGTACAGGGCGGCCGCCTCCAGCCGCATCGACGCCCAACGCGGCGCGGTCGTGTGGTCTTCGAGTTTCTCGGCCGCCGCGCGGTCGCCCATGTTGAATCGGACCGCCATCCGGGCCACCCGGGCCTCGATCGCGAGTTCTGACCAGGCCAGACCCACTTCGACCGCCCGTTCGACGAGCTCGTTCGCCACCACGAGCACGTCCTGGACTCGCCCCTGCATGGACAGGTTGACCGCGAGGTTGTTGCGGGCGCGGAGCTCGACGGCGTAGGCGCCGATCTCCGCCGCCCTGGTGGCGGCCGCCCGGTACAGCTCCTGGGCCTCCTCGGCCCGGTCGCGCCACTCGGCGTAGACAGCCAGGGTGATCAGCGCGTCGACCGCGACATCGTCGGCCCCGACCCGCATCGCCTCGTCCCGGGCCTGCTCGGCCAGGCGTTCCAGCTCGTCGATGTCCAGCCCGGCGGACCCGTACCAGGCCCACTCCCGGGCCCGCAGCGCGATGATCCTCGCCCGGGTGACGCTCGGCGGTCGGTCCTGGACCAGCTCCCAGGCCTCGCTGACCGCGGCGGCGATCTCCGCCGAGGCCGTCTCCAACGGGATCAGCGTGAGTACCAGCTGATGCCTGGCCTCGGCACCGGTCTCCGGGTCGTCGGCCAAGCCGATCGCCGACCGCGCGTAGGCCACCGCCCGGTCGGAGTCGCCCGCCGCGGACGCCATGCGGGAAGCCAGGCGCTGCAACGAATACTCGCTGACGCCCGGATCCGGCACCGCGCCGAAGAACCGCAACGCCTGCTCGACGTGGTGCAGGGCCTCGGCCGGGGCGCGCAGCTCGACGGCCATGTCGGCCGCCTGCACCGACGCCTTGAACGCTGTCGGCAGATCATGGCTCTGCAAAGCGTGATACGCCAGGGAGGCCGGTGAGGTGACCACCCGGGCGTACTTGGCGTGCAGCTGAAACCGTTCTCCCGGCAGCAAATCCTCGTACACGGCCTCGCGGAGCAGGGCGTGACGGAAGGCGTAGCCACGCTCGGCGGTCACGAGGACGTTGTGCTGCACGGCCTCGCGAAGCGCCTCGTCGAGATCGTCGAGCTCGGCGACAGCCTGCAAGACCGAATGCTCCACCTCGCCACCGGCCCCGGAGGCGGCACGGACGACGCGCTGGGCGTCGCGGCCCAACCGTTCGACTCGGGACAGCAACAGATCCGACAGCCCGGTGGGCACGGCGGTGCCGTACGCGGCGATGAGCTCCTCGCAGAAGAAGGCGTTGCCCTGCGACCGGGTGGCGATGTTCCGCAGCGCCTCATCGGCCAGCGCGTCGTCCGACAGGGCCGATACGAAGGTCATCGCGTCGGCCCGGTCGAACGGCGCCAACTCCACCCGATCCACAGTGGACAACCGGCCCAGCTCGGTCAGCAACGGCCGCAACGGATGCCGCCGGTGCAGGTCGTCCACCCGATAGGTGGCCACCACCAGCAGCCGCTGCCGGTTGAGCCGGGAAACCAGGAACAGCAACAGGTCCCGGGTCGCGGCGTCGGCCCAGTGCAGATCCTCCAACGCCAACAGCACCACCGAGCCGGCGGCCAGCTCCGTCAGCTCGGTGTGCACGGCCTCGAACAGCCGCAGCTGCTCCATGGCATCGTCCAGCCGGGAGGCGCTGGACTCGGGCAACCGGCCCAGCGCCTCCACGAACGGCAGATACGGCAGGCCGGCGCGCTCCACGTCGAGGCATCGTCCGGTCAGCACCGTCACCCCGTCGGCCCGAGCCCGCGCGGTCAGCTCCGCCAGCAGCCGCGACTTGCCGACGCCGGCGTCACCGGCCAGCAGCACCGCCCCGGCCCGCCCGTCCGCCGCGGCGGACAGCGCGGACTCCAGCGCCGCCAACTCCGTGCGACGGCCGACCAACGGGATCCCCGATCCGATGCGCGGCACATCGCATGGTTGCACAAGATCAGCGGCTCTGCGGCTGGTTCCCCCGCTTCCACCAGCGCCGACGGTTGCCGCGCCGGGCCGCCCGCACCTGCTCGGCGGCCTGCCGCTGGGCCTTCTGCTGCTCCATCACGTACTGGTAGTTCGAGTCGCTCAGCTGCCACATGACGAACCTCCCCTTTTCGGCCACCTTGAGGTTCGGTCTGAGGCACCCCCTCAGGCATTGGGCAGTCACGTCGTTCTCCACGCCGAAGCCGACCCGGGAGAACTGAGGGGGTACCCGGGTGATCTACGGGCCGCCTTAGGCTGCACCCCATGTCGGCGACGCGGTTGTTGGTGTTGGGGGTGGTGCGTGGCTACGGGCGGGCGCACGGCTACCTGATCGGCAACGACGTGATGTCGTGGGGCGCGGAGATCTGGGCCAACGTGAAGTGGGGCTCGATCTACCACGCGCTGAAGCAGGGCGTGAAGGCCGGCTTCCTGCACGAGGACTGGGCCGTGCCGGGCCGTACCGACTACGAGCTCACCGAGAAGGGCGAGTTCGAGTTCAAACGGCTGCTGGCCGACGCGCTGCGCAAGCCGGAGCCGCGGCCGGACATGCTGGCCGCGGGCCTGGCCCTGCTGCCGGCGCTGACCCGGGCCGAGGCGATCGCCCTGCTGCGGGTGCGGATGGAGGCGGTCGAGGCCATCCGCGCGGAGGCCGACGAGCAGTACACGAGCTGGCAGGAGCCGCCGCACGTGCGCGAGCTGTACCGGCTGCGCGTCACCGATGCGGCCGATGACCTGGCCTGGACCAGCGGATTGATCGAGCGGCTGGAGCGCGGCATGTACGCGATGGCCGGCGATCCGGGCACGGTCGGCAAGGCCGGCAGCTGGCCCCACCCGGCCTGACCGCTATTCAAGTTTGCATACCCGACCGTCGCGGGTGCACACTGGCACTCGCGGGTATTCAAGTTTTAGTACTCGACCGGGGGGACGAATGTCAGTTCTCGTCGACGGACTGCGCAAGCGGTTCGGGGACAAGATCGCGCTCGACGGCTTTGACCTGCGGGTTCGGCCCGGCACGGTGTGCGGGCTGCTCGGGCCCAACGGCGCCGGCAAGACCACGTCCGTACGCATCCTGAGCACACTGCTGCGCGCCGACGGCGGCCGGGCCGAGGTCGCCGGCTTCGACGTCGCGACCCGACCCATGGAGGTACGACGGCGCATCGGCCTCGTCGGCCAGCACGCCGCCGTCGACGAGGTGTTGAGCGGCCGTCAGAACCTGGAGCTGTTCGGCCGGCTCTACCACCTGGGCGCCGCGAAGGCCCGGGCCCGGGCCGCCGAGCTGCTCGAGCGGTTCGGGCTGGCCGACACCGGCAACAAGGCCGTCCGGCACTACTCGGGCGGGATGCGACGGCGGCTCGACCTGGCCGCCGGCATGATCCTCGCGCCCAAGGTGCTGTTTCTCGACGAGCCCACGACCGGGCTGGATCCCCGTGGCCGCAACGAGGTCTGGGACGCCGTGCGGTCGCTGGCCGGCGACGGCGCCACCGTCCTGCTCACCACCCAGTACCTCGACGAGGCCGACCAGCTGGCCGACCAGATCGCCGTCATCGACGCCGGACGGGTGATCGCCGGGGGCAGCCCGACCGAGCTCAAGTCCCGGATCGGCGGCGACCGCGTCGAGGTCGTGGTGCACGATGTCGGCGACCTGGACACCGCCGGGGAGCTGCTGCGCAAGGTGGCCGATGCCGAACCCGAGCGGGACGTCGACCGGCGTCGGCTCAGCGCCCCGGTGCGGGACCGCGTCGCCGCGCTGACCGAGACCGTCAGGGCCTTGGACACCGCCGGCGTGCCGGTGGAGGACATCGCCCTGCGACGGCCCACCCTGGACGAAGTGTTCCTGACCCTGACGGATGGAAAGGTGTCCGCGTGAGCAGCCTCCGGTGGGCCGTCGCCGACGGGTGGACGATGACCCGGCGCGACCTCGGGCACTGGGTCCGGCAGCCGGCGCCGGTGGTGGTCAGCCTGCTGTTCCCGATCCTGCTGGTGCTGATGTTCGGTTACCTGCTGGGCGGGGCCATCGCCGTGCCGGGCGGCGGCGACTACCGGGAGTTCCTGCTGCCGGGCATGTTCGTGATGACCATGGGCTTCGGTGTGGAAAGCACGCTGCTCGCCGTGACCACGGACGCCTCGCGCGGCGTCACCGACCGGTTCCGGTCGATCCCGATGTCGCCGTCGGCGGTGGTGGTCGGCCGCTGCGGGGCGGACATGCTGAACTCCGTGCTGGTGCTGGTCGTGATGGCGGCCTGTGGCCTGGCCGTCGGCTGGCGCCCGCACGGCGGCGTCGGCGCCACCCTGGCCGCGTTCGGGCTGCTGCTCCTGCTGCGGTTCGCGTTGCTGTGGGTGGGCATCTGGCTGGGCCTGGTGGTCGCCGACCCGAGCGCGGTGACGCTGGTGCAGGTCGTGGTGTGGCCGGTCAGCTTCCTGTCCAACATCTTCGTCTCGCCGGACACCATGCCCAGCTGGCTGGGCGCGATCGCCACCTGGAACCCGCTGTCCGCCACCGCGGCCGCCACCCGCGACCTGTTCGGCAACCCGGGCCTGGCCGACGGGTGGATCGGGGTCGCGGTGGCCTGGCCGCTGCTCCTGGTGGCCGTGTTCTTCCCGCTGTCGGTACGCGCGTTTCGGAGGTTGAGCCGATAGTGGACGAACTGACGCACTGCCCGGTCGTGTTCGAACCCGCGGATCCGCCGCGATTGGGCAGAATGGCCTTCTGGGGCGCCGAGCTCCCCACGGGGATGGGGGAGCTCGGCGCCCTGGACATCGTCGAGGCGCGGGAGCACGAGGTGCGGGTCCGCACCGTGCCGGCGGTGCGGCTGCCGGTCGCCGAGGCGGTGCCGCTGCTCAGCCGGGCCCGCCGCGACCGCCGGGCCCATCCGGCGACCGCATTCTGGGGTGCGGCCACGGTCGTCGCGCTCCAGCTGGTCGCCCGCGGCCGGCTGCTGCCCACAGTCTCGCCCGGCGACTACGACGCGTGGCGCATCGGCCCCCTCGACCCTGCCGACCAGGGCCGCATCGGCGAGCTGGTGGCCGCCATGCCGGCCGAGGCCCGGGCGGTGCCGGTGCCCGACCGCCTGCCGCTGGAGCTGCCGGACGCCCGTGAGCTGGTCGAGGACTTCCTGAACGCGATCGCCGACGGGCTCCCGCGTGGCGGCAGCGAGGCCGCGTTCCTGGCCGCCACCCCGCAACGCGTGCCGCAGCTGCGGACCTGGGCCGACGGCGTCAGCGTGTCGCTGCGCATCGAGTTCGACAACCGGTTCCGGGTCGTCGTGCAGCTGCACAGCCTGTCCGATCCCGGCGTGGTCAGTGACGCCGCCGAGGCGTGGGCGGGGGCCGGCAAGGCCCGCGCCCAGTCGCAGGCCCTGGTCGCGCTGCGCCGGGCGGCGCGGGTCTGGCCGGCACTGAACTCCTTGCTGCACAAGGAGATTCCCGACGAGATCATCCTGCTCGACGACGAGGTGCGGCAGCTGCTGGGCGGCGCGGTCGACCGGTTGGCGGCCAAGGGCGTGCCCGTGCACTGGCCCAAGGAGCTGGCCCAGCAGTTGGTCACGCGGGTGGCCATCGGCGGCGGCTCGGCGCCCAAGGACATGCCCGGTTTCCTCGGCGGCGGCGAGGCCCTGCGCTTCGACTGGCAGGTCGCCCTCGGCGACGACCCGTTGACCAAGGACGAGCTGGAGCAGCTGGCCCAGGCCCACCGGCCGATCGTGCGGCTGCGTGAGCAGTGGCAGCTCGTCGACGCCGACCTGGCCCGGCGCGTCCGGCAACGGGAGCTCACGCCGCTGAACCCGTTGGCAGCGCTCGGAATCGCGCTGACCGGCACCGCCGAGATCGACGGTGAGCAGATCGAGGTCGTCGCCGACGGCTGGCTCGCCACGGTGCGGGACCGGATCGCCGACGCCGAGGGCGGGGCCGAGCTGTTGGCGCAGCCGCCGGCGTTGAACGCGACGTTGCGCGACTACCAGCTGCGCGGCCTGCGCTGGCTGGCCCGCATGACCTCGCTCGGCCTCGGCTGCTGCCTGGCCGACGACATGGGCCTGGGCAAGACGATCACCGTGATCGCCCTGCACCTGCACCGCTCGGCCGGTGTCACGCTCGTGGTGTGCCCGGCCTCGCTGCTCGGCAACTGGGAACGAGAGATCCACCGCTTCGCGCCCGGTGTCTCGGTTCGGCGATTCCACGGCTCGGCCCGCGACCTCGACGACGTCGACGGTTTTGTGCTCACGACCTACGGCACCATGCGCCGCGACGCGGACGAACTCGCTGCCGTGCCCTGGGATCTGGTCGTCGCCGACGAGGCCCAGCACGTGAAGAACGCCCGGTCCGCCACCGCGAAAGCCTTGCGCGGCATCGGAAACGGTGTTCGGGTCGCCCTCACCGGCACGCCCGTCGAGAACAGCCTGTCCGAGCTGTGGGCCATCCTGGACTGGGCCACGCCCGGGCTGCTCGGCTCGCAGCCGGCGTTCCGGCGGCGGTGGGCCAAGCCCATCGAGGCCGACAAGGACGAGGAGACCGCCCGGCGGCTGGCCCGGATGCTGCGGCCGTTCCTGTTGCGGCGCAGCAAGTCCGACCCCGGCATCGCGCCCGAGCTGCCGGCCAAGACCGAGACCGACCAGCTCGTGCCGCTCACCCGGGAACAGGCTGGGCTCTACGAGTCCGTGGTGCGCGAGGTCATGGCCGAGATCGCCCAGACCGACGGCATCGCCCGCCGTGGGCTGATCCTCAAGCTGCTCACCTCGCTCAAGCAGATCTGCAACCACCCGGCCCAGTACCTCAGGCAGACCGACGCCCGCCTCGCCGGCCGTTCCGGCAAGCTCGCCCTGTTCGACGAGCTGGTCGGCACCATCGTCGCCGAGGACCACGCCGTCCTCGTGTTCACGCAGTACGTGGCCATGGCCGAGCTGCTCTCCCGGCACCTCGCCGACCGTGGGCTGCCCAGCCAGCTCCTGCACGGCGGCACGCCCGTCGCCCGTCGCGAGGAGATGGTCGACCGGTTCCAGGGCGGCGAGGTGCCGATCTTCCTCATCTCGCTGAAGGCCGGCGGCACCGGGCTGAATCTGACCCGCGCCGACCACGTCGTGCACTACGACCGCTGGTGGAACCCGGCCGTCGAGGACCAGGCCACCGACCGCGCCTATCGCATCGGGCAGACCCGGCCCGTGCAGGTGCACCGGTTCATGACCGAGGGCACCATCGAGGACCGCATCGCCGCCATGCTCACCGCCAAACGCGCCCTGGCCGACGCGGTGTTGACCGGCGGCGAGGCCGCCCTGACGGAGCTGACCGACGCGGAGTTGTCGGACCTGGTGAGGCTGCGATGACCGACGCCCAAGGCTTTCCCGCTTTTCCCGCTCGTAGCCGGCGCCGACAGCCCACCTGGTGGGGCACCGCGTGGATCCAGGCCATGGAGGACACCGCGGTCGACGCCGGGCTGACCAAGGCCGGTCGGCGCATCGCCGGCCAGGGCCAGATCGGGCCGATCACCATCAGCCCGGGCCGGATTGCGGCGGTGCTGGACAATGCCTTCAGCACCAGCATCGCCGTGGAAGCCCTGTCCGACAACGCATGGGCGGCGCTGGTGGCCGAGGCGTCCGTCCAATCGGGACACCTGGCCGCCCTGCTCGACGGATATCTGCCGCACGACCTCTCCGCCGTGGTGCCGGGCGTCGGCGATCTCGACGCCCAGTGCAGCTGCGAAGACTGGGGCAACCCCTGCCAACACGCCGCGGCCCTCTGCTACCAGACGGCCTGGCTGCTCGACGCCGATCCGTCCCTGCTGTTCCTGCTGCGAGGCCGCTCGGCCGAGTCCCTCACCACGGAGGTTTCCCGACACCACAACGACAACACCGTCCTGGCCGCCGAGGCCTTCGCCCGGCCCGCCCCGCCGTTGCCCGAACCGCCGCCGGCGGCCACAGGGGAGCTGCGGCTGCTCAGCATCGAACCGCCGCCGGGCATGGATGCCGGGGCGCTGGCCGGCGCGGCCGCCACGGCGGCGACCCGCGCCCGGCAGCTACTGGCCGAGGGGCCAGCGGGTTCGTAGCCGGGGCAACAGATCCACCTGCCACCACGGCGACCAGGCGTCGCGACGTCGTTGTGGATGAGGGCCGCAGTGACGGCGTGCTCGCGGATCGCGGTGAGCAGCCGTGATGCGGCCATGTCGAAATCGACGCGGCCCCGTTCCTGTACGACCCCAGCAAGACCATCACGTTGTCGATCAACGGCGCCACCGCCAAGAGCTACGCCGTGCCGTCATCGTTCGGCGGCTATCCCATGTACTTCGAGGCCGGCGACTACAACCAGAGCAGTAGCGCAGCTCGACCGTCGGCGCGCTGGTGCACTTCTACGCCCTGAGCTTCTCCCACTCCTGAGCCGACTGCAGCTACCTACAGGATCCCGCCATGACAGTTGTCACGGCGAGGTCCTGACAGGTGTGCCAGGGCTCGGACGCCTCGCGGCGACAGGCTATGTGCCATGGACAGCACAGACACCGTCACCCGGGGCGCCGCCGTGAGCCTCCGCGGACTGGTCAAGCACTTCGGCGACGTGCGCGCCGTCGACGGGGTCGACGTCACGATCGCGCCGGGGGAGGTCGTGGCGCTGCTGGGGCCGAACGGGGCCGGCAAGTCGACGACGATCGACATGCTGCTGGGCCTGGCCGAGCCGACCCAGGGCGCGGCGTCGGTGTTCGGGCGGGCGCCACGGGAGGCCGTTGCCGCCGGCCTGGTGGGCGCGATGCTCCAGTCTGGCGGCCTGCTGGATGACGCCACGGTGTCCGAGACCGTGGCGCTGTTCCGGGCGATGTACCCGAAACCGTTGCCGCTCAAGGAAACCCTCCAGCGGGCCGGCCTGGCCGAGCTGGCCGGCCGCAAGGTGGGAGCGCTGTCCGGCGGCGAGAAGCAGCGGGTCCGTTTCGCGGTCGCGCTGGCCAGCAATCCGGACCTGCTGGTCCTCGACGAGCCGACGGTGGCCATGGACGTGGAGGGCCGCCGTGAGTTCTGGGCGGCCATGCGCTCCTACACGGACACCGGCCGCACGGTCGTGTTCGCGACCCACTACCTCGCCGAGGCCGAGGACTACGCGGACCGGGTGGTGCTGCTGCGCTCGGGCCGGGTCGTCGCCGACGGCTCGGTGAGCCAGGTCCGCTCGCTCGCCGCTGGCCGCGTGATCACGGCCAAGATCCCGCACGCCGACGAGGGCGCGCTGGCCCTGCTGCCGGGCGTCACCTCGGTGTTGGTCCGCGGCGACTCCACCGAGCTGGCCTGCGTGGATTCCGACACGGCCCTGCGCGAGCTGCTCGACCGCCACCCGCAGGCCCGCGACATCGAGGTCCGAGGCGCCGGCCTCGAAGCCGCTTTCGTCACTCTGACCAGGCAGGAGGCCGCCTGATGGGCGCGCTGTTGGCTTTCGAGGTGCGCAGGCTGGTCCGCTCGCCCCGGTTCTCCATCTTCACCGTCGCGTTCCCGCTGGTGATGTTCCTGGCCTTCAGCTCGGCCGAGGGCCGGGGCGACCCGGCCGTCGTCGCCTACCTGATGGTGAGCATGGCGGCCTTCGGCGCGGTGGCCGCGTCGGTCAGCACCGGCTCCCGCACCGCGATCGAACGCCAGGTCGGCTGGAACCGCCAGCTGCGGCTGACCCCGTTGAACGGCGTGAACTACCTGGTCTCCAAGGTCGCGGCGGCGATGCTGGTCGCGCTGCCGAGCTTGCTGCTGGTGTACGCCGCCGGGGTGCTGTTCATGCATGTGGACCTGAGCCCGGGCACGTGGCTCCAGCTGATCGTCTTCTGCTGGCTGGGCGTGCTGCCGACCGCGGTGCTGGGCCTGCTCATCGGCCTGCTGGCCACCGGAGACTCGGCCCAGGCCATGAGCACGGTGCTCATGCTGGGCCTGAGCATGCTCGGCGGCCTGTGGCTGCCGCTGAGCGCCCTGCCGGCCGTCATGACCGACATCGCCAAGGCCCTGCCGAGCTACTGGCTGGCGGAATTCGGACATGACGCGTTGGCAGGCAACGTTCTGAGCTTCCAGGGCGTGATCACCATGGCGGCCTGGATCGTGGTGGCCGGCGCGCTCGTCGCGCTCCGCTACCGGCGGGACTCCGCTCGCGTCTGATCGGCGGCTCGCGCGCCAGAGGGGAGTGCGCGAGCCGCCGTCAGCCCGAACAGGTCTCGCTGCCGGGGCAGCTGCGCAGCAGCCGCACCACAGGGGGCGCCGTGATCCTCGACGGCGCCCCCTTCGCGCCGTCCGGCCACTGCACGGACACCGCGATCGACGACGAGTTGTTGTCGTAGTTCTTCTCCGTCAGCGTCCGATCCGGATTGACCGTGTTCACCACGTCGTACACGCCCGAGGACACTCCGGTGATGTCCAGCCACTGGAAGTCCACGGTGTAGCGGTAGTCGTCGCCGCTGCCCACGGAGATGCCCTCGGTGACGTCGGTGGCGCCGGGCTGCTCGTGGCCGCACATGTTGTAGATGAGGACCTGGTGCAGCTTGGCCTCGGGCTCCTCGTCCTCGTGCACGCGGTGCTGCAGCGACGCCTTGTCCGGCACGTCGTAGCGGTCGCCCAGGCAGAAGCCGTTCTTGCGGTCGGACACCACCGCGCTGCCGGACAGCGTCCGCAGCTGGAAACGCTCGAAGTTCAGCAGGTGCCAGTGCATGTGGGCCGGGGCCGGCTCGTAGTAGGCGCTGGTGCCGGACGGCTTCTGGGCGTTGCGGAAGGTGTCCGGGATGGGGCCGTGCACGCCGTTCTGGAAGGCCTGCCGCACCGACATCGTCGGGAACAGCGTGCTGTCCCGGTGGGCGTAGAACAGCAGCGGGCCGTCGCCGATGTTCTCCTCCGACGAGGTGAACCGCAGCCGCACCGCCCTGATGTCGCCGGAGGTCACGCACGGCGCGTTGGGGGCGTTGACATCCGTGACCATGCAGACGTCCCAGTCCTTGCAGTCCTGGGGATCGCCGCGGTGGTTGCCCGCGCAGCCGACCGGCGCCTGGCGCAGGTCCGGCACCAGCATGGGGGCCGCCGCCTCGGCCGGGGGCGTCGTCGCCACCAGGGTCAGAACCGCCGCCACAGCAAGGAACCGCGCAGTCGCCGTCATGGCCTCAACCTAGCCACGCGGCCTCCGACCCGATCGGGTGATGTCCGCTGTGACCGTGCGTGGATGCCCTTAACCTCGGCCCGTGTCTGCTGCCACCGAACCCGTCACCGCCCCGCTTCCGTCCCTTCAGGACGCCCGCGTCGTGACCGCCCCCGCGCTGCGTGAGGCCGCGCTCGTGCTGGACGCCGTCGCCGCCGTCGTGTCCAAGTCCGACGCCGACACCGCCGCCGGCATCCGCAAGGTCGTCGCCGACCTCGAGGCCGGCGACCGCATCGACCGCCCCTGCTGCGACAACCCCTGGAAGCCCGCCCTCACCACCGCCCTGTCCCACTGACCCCATTTATGCAGGGAAGGACGCCTTGAGTTTTAACGTCGGGGTGGTTCAAGGGGTCCCTGGTTGATCATGAACGCAGCCCTTGAGTGATCATGTTTCTTGCGACAGAAACACACGA
>NZ_JBFBAM010000051.1:0-67569 GCF_040682195.1 Kutzneria sp. NPDC051319
ACCGCGCGCCGGCCGGCGCGCGGTCGCTGACGACCGGCCGAGCCGCACGGCGCCGTCGAAATATCGTCGAATATCGACGACTCGTTGACAGTGCCGCGAAAGCACGGGCAGCATGACTCGCTGTTCCGGAAGGCAGGGGCTCATGTTCACCTCAGGTAAGCGCTTTCTTGCGGCGGTGGCAACGGTTCTGCTCGGCCTGACGACGGCGGGCACGCCCGTGGTCGCGGCACCGGCCCAGGCCGGCGAACGAACCGTCGACTTCGATCACGGCTGGCGTTTCGCCCTGGTGAACACCACGGGAGCGGACGCGCCCGAGCCGGCGGCGGCCGATTCGTCCTGGCGATCGGTGGACCTGCCGCACGACTGGAGCATCGGCCTCGACCCCACCGCCGGCCCGAACACGACCGCCGGCACCGGGTACCTGCCCGGAGGACTCGGTTGGTACCGCAAGACGTTCACGTTGCCGAGGTCGATGACGGGCAAGAAGCTGTCGATCGAATTCGACGGCGTGTACATGGACTCCTCGGTGTACTTCAACGGGAAGCCGATAGGCACGCACGCCTACGGCTACACCGGGTTCAACCTCGACCTGACGGCGCTCGCGCACACCGACGGCCACACGCCGAACGTGCTCGACGTGAAGGTGCGCAACCAGGTGCCGAGCAGCCGGTGGTACTCGGGCAGCGGCATCTACCGCGACGTGCACCTCGTGGCCACCGACCCGGTGCACATCGCCCGGCACGGCACCTTCGTCACCACCCCGAATCTGGCCGGCACGATCAAGTCCGGCTACGCGACCGTGCACGTGGACACGACGGCGGTCAGCGAGTCCGGCGACAACCCGGCCCAGCTGGCGGTCACGGTTCGGGATGCCGCCGGCAGGCCGGTGACCAGCAGGTCCAGTGACGTCAGACTGGGCAGGAACGCCGCTACCACGGGGCTGGACCTGCGCTTGGACCATCCGAACCTGTGGTCGACCGACACCCCCTATCTCTACACGGTGGACACCACACTGTCCGTCGGCGGCCGGCTGGTCGACCAGACCAGCACCACGTTCGGCGTGCGCTGGTTCACCTTCGACGCCGACCAGGGCTTCTCCCTCAACGGCACGGCGATGAAGCTTCACGGCGTCGACATGCACCACGACCTCGGCGCGCTCGGGTCCGCCATCGACCTGGACGCGGTGCGCCGGCAGATGCGGATCATGAAGAGCATGGGCGTGAACGCGCTGCGCACCTCGCACAACCCGCCGTCGCCGCAGATGCTGCAAGTGTGCGAGGAACTGGGCATCGTCGTGATGGACGAGGCCTTCGACACCTGGCGCACCCCCAAGGTGCGGTACGACTACGGCCGCTTCTTCGACGCCGACAGCGACGCCGACGTTACCGAGATGGTCAACGCCGCCAAGAACTCGCCGGCGGTGGTCATGTGGTCCATCGGCAACGAGATCCCCGACTCGACCTCGGTCACGATCGGTGTGCCGATCGCGAAGCGGCTCATCGCGGACGTCCGAGCCGCCGACCCGACCCGGCCGATCGTGATGGGCTCGGACAAGTACCGTTCGGTGCCGGCAAACGGCTCGGCCCAGGACCAGATCCTGCGCATGCTGGACGGTCTCGGCCTGAACTACAACACGGCCGCCTCCGTGGACGCGTTGCACGCCAAGTACCCAACCAAGTTCCTGTTCGAGTCGGAGTCGTCCTCGGAGACCTCGACCCGGGGCGCCTACGACAGCCCGGACCAGCTCAACTCCGGTGAGAACTACACGCCGGGCCGGCGGACGGCGTCCTCGTACGACAACAACCTCGCGTCGTGGACGATGAGCGGGCAGTACTCGCTGAAGAAGGACCGGGACCGCCGGTTCTTCGTCGGCCAGTTCCTGTGGTCGGGCTTCGACTACATCGGCGAGCCGACCCCGTACGACGACGTGTTCCCGGTGAAGTCCTCGTTCTTCGGCGCGGTCGACACCGCCGGCTTGCCCAAGGACCAGTACTACCTGTTCCGCAGCCAGTGGAGCGCCGATCCGATGGTGCACCTGGTCCCGATGAACTGGACCGACCACCGGCCGGGGGAGCCGGTGACGGTGTGGGCCTACAGCAACGCCGACACGGTGGAGCTGTTCCTCAACGGCAAGTCCCTCGGCGTGCGCAAGTTCGACCAGAAGACGACGGCCGACGGCCGGAAGTACCTGGAGACCACCGAGGCGACCGGGGACGACAAGACCGTGACCGGCGGGCCGTATCCGGGCAGCTACACCAGTCCGAACGGCAGCGCCGGCAAGCTCAATCTCACGTGGACGGCGCCGTTCGCTCCTGGCCGGCTCGTGGCGGTGGCCAAGCGCGGCGGCGTGGAGGTCGCCCGTGACGAGCTGCGGACGGCCGGCGCACCGGCGGCGATTCGGCTGAGCGCGGACCGCGGGAGCTCACTTTCCTTCGTCACGGCCGAGGTCGTCGACGCGAACGGCGTGACCGTGCCCGACGCCGACAACGAGTTGACCTTCCACGCGTCCGGCGGCCGGCTCGTCGGTCTCGACAACGGGCAACAGGAGAGCGCCGAGAACTACCAGTCCAGTTCGCGGGCGGCGTTCAACGGCAAGGCGCTGGCCATGATCCGGGGTCCGCTGAGCCTGACGGTGACCTCGCCGGGTCTGCTCTCCGGCTCGCTGAACGGGAATCCGTCGATCGCGGGGCCCGCCGTCAAGGCGAGTCCGGGTGCGGACGCCAGCTTCTCCGGCGCTCCGAACACCCTGCCCGCCGCGATGCTGGACGGCGTCACCACCAGTGGCGGCTGGTCGAACTACTACAGCAAGGCCGCCACCGCGCTGCTGCCGGCCGTGAGCAAGGCCCATGCGAGCGACTGGGTTTCCGAGTCGTGGCCCACGACCCGCCGCGTCGACGAGCTCGGGGCCTACTTCACGGTGGACGCGGTGCATTCGCTGCCGGCGTCGATCCAGGTGTCCTGGTGGGACGGCCGAGCCTTCGTGCCGGTGACCAACCCGAAGATCACCTGGGCCGCCGGCTCCGACCAGCCGACGCGGGTCGCCTTCGATCCGGTGTCCACCACGAAGATCCGGCTCGACCTGTCGAGCAGCCATCCCGGCGCCGGCAACGGGTTCCTGCAGATCGCCGAGCTGACGGCCGGCTGACCGCGGCACCGCGGCGGCCCCCTGGGTCGCTCACCGAGTTTGAAACGATTCAACGAGAGGTGTGGCCATGCTCGAACGGCTGTCCCGAGGTTGTGTCAGAGCGGTGGTGGCGGCCACCGTCGTGGCGGCGGCCGCCACGACGCTGACCGCGTGCGGCGGCGAGTCGGGCGGTCCGACGACGCTGCGCTTCGTGTGGTGGGGCAACGAGGACCGGGCCACCGCCACCAAGGCCGCGGTGGCCCAGTTCGAGAAGCTGCACCCCGACATCAAGGTCGAGACCGAGTACAGCGGCTACGACGCGTACTTCCAGAAGCTGTCCACCCAGGTCGCCGGCGGCGCCGGGCCGGACCTGATGCAGCTGGACCGGGCCACCATCGGCGAGTACGAGCACCGCCACGTGCTGGCCGACCTCGCCGGCATGTCGCTGCACCTCGACAAGATCGACGCCAACCTGCTGGCCGGTGGCAAGGTCGACGGCGGCCAGTACGCCGTGCCGGCCGGCCAGACCACCCAGATGCTGGTGCTGGACCCGGCGAAATTCACCGCCGCCGGCGTGACCGTGCCGACCGCGAAGGGCCAGAGCTGGACCTGGGCGCAGTTCACCGACGCGATCACCAAGGTCGGCGCGACCGGAGTGGCCGGCACCACCGACTTCGGCTGGGCCATCGACTGGTTCGAGGTGTGGCTGCACCAGCACGGCAAGTCCCTCTACACCGCGGGCAAGCTCGGCTTCGACACGAACGACCTCCAGACCTTCTGGACGCTGACCGGGTCGCTGCGTGACCGCAAGGGCGTCACGCCGGCGACCGCGACGACCAAGATGGACGGTTCCACGCAGAACTCGGCGCTGGTGGGCAAGCAGTCCGCGTCGGAGATCAATTACGACTCCAGCCTCACGGGCTACCTGTCCTCCTACGGCGCGCAGCTGGCCGCCGCGCCGCTGCCCAGCGACGGCAAGGACACCGGCATGGCCGCGATGCCGCCGGTCTCGTTCGCCGTCTCGCAGCGCTCCAGCCACAAGGACGCGGCGGCGAAGCTGCTGGACTTCCTCGTCAACGACCCGGACGCCGGCAAGATCCTCGGCGCTACCCGTGGCCTGCCGCCCAACCAGGACATCCGCACCCAGGTGTGCGGCGCGGCGACCGGCGCGAACAAGGCCGTGTGCGACTACGAGGCCGCGCAGCGGGACAAGGTCGGGCCGGCCTTCGGGGCGTGGCCAACCGGGTCGTCGGCGATCAAGCGAGACTTCCAGCGGACCTACGACGACGTCATCTTCGGCCGGATCAGTGCCGCCGACGGCGCGAAGCGTGTCGTGCAGAACGCCCAGAACTCGTTGTCGTGAGGCGCACCCAGGGGGCGGCGTACCTGTTCCTGTCGCCGTGGATCATCGGCGCGACGCTGCTGACGGTCGGCCCGATGCTCGCCTCGCTGTACCTGTCGCTCACCGACTACGACCTGTTCGACCCGCCGAAGTGGCTCGGCCTGGACAACTACCGGGTCATGTTCACCGAGGACGACCGGTTCTGGGCGGCGGTCGGCACCACCGCCCGGTACGTGCTGTTCTCCGTGCCGCTCAAGCTCGTTCTCGCGCTGGCCGTCGCGCTGCTGCTGAACCGGCCACGGCGCGGCGGCGGGCTGTACCGGTCGGCGTTCTACGCGCCGTCGCTGCTCGGCGCGAGCGTGAGCCTGGCGCTGGTGTGGCGGGCGATGTTCGCCAGCGGCGGCACCGTCGACCGCGTGCTCGCCGCCGTGGGCATCACCACCGGCGGCTGGGTGGACCAGCCCCAGTACGCCCTGCTGGCCCTGGTCGCGCTGGCGGCCTGGCAGTTCGGCGCGCCGATGGTCATCTTCTTGGCCGGCCTCAAGCAGATTCCCCGTGAGTTGTACGAGGCGGCCGCGATCGACGGCGCGGGGCCGCTGCGGCGGCTGGTGAGCGTCACGCTGCCGATGCTGTCGCCGGTGATCCTGTTCAACCTGGTGCTGGAGACCATCCACGCGTTCCAGGCGTTCACCGGCGCCTTCGTGGTCAGCAGCGGGCGCGGCGGCCCGAGCGACTCGACCCTGCTCTACACGCTCTACCTGTACCAGCGGGGATTCACCGACTTCCGGATGGGCTACGCCTCGGCGATGGCGTGGGTGCTGCTGGTCGTCGTCGCCGGCGTCACCCTGCTGTTGTTCCGGGGCGCGCGTGGCTTGGTGTTCTACGCGGGGGAGGACCGATGACACGGAGGCTGGTGTGGCATGTCTTCGTCGTCCTGATAATGGTGGTGCTGCTGTACCCGGTGATCTGGCTGGTGAGCACGTCGTTCAAGCCGGCGCAGGAGGTGCTGTCCGGTCTCGCGTTGCTGCCGAAGGCGCCCACGGGGGACAACTACGCCCAGGTGTTCGCCGGCGTGGGTGGGTTCAGTGTGTGGCACTACTTCGGCAACTCGCTGCTGGTGTCGGTCGGGGCGGTGCTGGGCAACGTGATCTCGTGCTCGCTGGCCGCGTATGCCTTCGCTCGTCTGCACTTTCGCGGTAGGGGGCCGATGTTCGGCTTCATGATGGGCACGATCATGCTGCCCCAGCACGTCGTGCTGATCCCGCAGTACATCATCTTCCAGAAGCTGGGCATGGTCGACACGTTCTGGCCGCTGGTGCTGCCGAAATTCCTGGCCACGGATGCCTTTTTCGTGTTCCTGATGGTGCAGTTCATCCGTGGCCTGCCGCGCGAGCTCGACGAGGCCGCCACGCTGGACGGCTGCGGGCCGGTGGGCACGTTCCGGCACGTGGTGCTGCCGCTGCTGCGGCCGGCGCTGGTCACCACCGCGATCTTCACGTTCATCTGGACCTGGAACGACTTCTTCAGCCAGATCATCTACCTCAACGACCCGAGCCGGTTCACCCTGCCGCTGGCGCTGCAGATCTTCGTCGACCAGAGCACGCAGTCGGCCTACGGGCCCATGTTCGCCATGTCCGTGCTCGCGCTGGTCCCGATCGGGCTGTTCTTCCTGGCGTTCCAACGGCTTTTGGTGGAGGGCGCGGCGACGTCGGGGCTGAAGGGATGACGCGGTCACTGGGGTTGTTCGCGGAGGTCGCGCTGATCGGCGTGCTGGTGTGCGTCGCGTCCGCGCCGCTGGTGACGTCGCTCGGCGCGGTGGCGGCGGGGTCGGTGCTGTTGGGCGAACTTCTCGACGGCGGCCCGACTCCCACGGCCCGTCGCTTCGTGTCGTTGCTGGGGCGGGCGTTGCGTGATCCGGTGGCGCTGCTGGTGCCGGCCGTTCTTCTCGCAGTCGGTGCGGTGGACGTGGTGGCGTTGCTGGGCGGCGTTCCCGGCGGCCCGCTGATCGGACTGGCCCTGTTGGCGGTCTCCGTCGTGGTGGTGCGCGGTGCCGCGCGGTGGATGCCCGGCGCGTCGTGGGCCGTGCTGCTGGCCGACCCGCTTCCGTTGCGGGACTGGCGTGGCAGCGCGTTGGTGGCCGCCGCGCTGGTGGTGCTGGCGATTGTTGTCGTGCAGGCGCCGGCGTTTGTCGTGCTGGCACCCGGCTTGCTCGTGCTGTCGACGGCGGCCGTGGCCCGCAGGCGTGCGCGATGAGGCCGCGGGTGGTGCTGGCCGGCGCCTCCGGTTACGGCCGCAGCTACCTCCGGCAACTCGTCGACCTCGACGCTGCCGGCCGGCTCCGGTTCGTCGGGGTGTGCGAGGTGAACCCGTTGGACGACGAGGGAAGGCGTCTGGTCGGCGCCCGACCTGTCGACACCGAACTGGGACGGCTGCTCGCCGCCACCGGCGCCGACATCGGGATCGTCGCCACACCGATCCCCACGCACGTTCCTCTCGCGCACCAGGTCCTCGACGCGGGGGCGCATCTGCTGTTGGAGAAGCCGCCGACGATGACGCTGGGGGACTGGAACCGGCTCGTCACGCGAGTGGGGGAGGCCGGGGTCGCCTGCCAGATCGGCTTCCAGAGCCTGGGATCGCAGGCGTTCACACGCCTCGCTTCGCTCATTCGTGACGGCGAGTTGGGCATCGTGACCGGAATCGGCGTTCGCGGCCGGTGGAGGCGCCCCGACGACTACTACCGGCGCGCGTCGTGGGCCGGCCGGCGCGAGCTCGGGGACGGCGCGCTGGCCAATCCCTTCGCGCACGGCATTGCCACGGCGCTCGAACTGGACGGCAGCACCGGTGTCCTCGATGTGCCGTCGATCGAGCTGGAGTTGTTCCGTGCCAGGGACATCAACGCCGACGACACCTCCTGTCTGCGGCTGCGGACCGCGCGTGGCACGACCGTCGTCATCGCGGTGACCCTGTGCGCCGAGGACGAGGAGGAACCGGTGCTGATCGTGCACGGCACCGCTGGCCGCGCGGAGCTGCACTACACCCTCAACCGGCTGGTCCGGCCAGGGCGCACGGAGGACTTCGGCTGCGTGTCCCCGTTGGAGAATCTGTTGGCGCACCTGGCGGATCCGGCCGTGCCGTTGCAGTCGCCGGTGCAGCGTTGCGGTGGGTTCACGCGGGTGCTGGAGGCGATCCGCACCGCCCCCGATCCACTGCCGATCGGCGCGGAAAACGTGCGCCGACGGGGCGAGTATGTCGACGTGGTCGGTGTCGACGCCGTGGTCGGCCGGGCCGCGGAGGAGTTGCGCACCTTCTCCGAACTCGAGGCGCCGTGGGTGACCGGCCTGCTCAAGGACGTGACGGAGTACGGCTGGGACAAGGTGTCCCTGCCGCAGGTGGTCCCTCGGCCCGCACTGCACCCGGTGCGGACCCTGCACGGCACCGTGGTCACCGCCGAGCACCCCGAGGATCACCGCTGGCACCGCGGGATCGGACTCGCGCTGCCGGACGTCAACGGGGTCAACCTGTGGGGCGGTCCGACCTATCGCCGTGGCCTCGGCTACGTCGAAGGTGAGTTGGGCCAGGTGCGTGAGATCGAGCCGGACGTGGTCGAGTGGTGTGACGCCGCCGGCCAGGGACTCCTGCGGGAACGTCGCCGAATCGAGGTCCGGCCGCACACCGGCGGTTGGGAGTTGGTGTGGCACAGCGTGTTGTCGGCCGAGACCGACGTGGTGCTGAACAGCCCCGGCAGCAACGGCCGACCCGGTGCCGGTTACGGCGGCTGGTTCTGGCGGCTGCCGACGCTCGACCCGGAGCTCGTGGAGGTGTTCACCCCCGACTTTTACGGCGAGGAGCAGGTGAACGGCGCCCGCGCGGAATGGCTCGCCGTCGTCGTGCACGATCCCGACGCGCCCTGGACCGCCGTGCTGTCCGGCCCGGACGACCCGTGGTTCGTCCGGGTCGGCCAGTACCAGGGCGTCGGATCGGCGCTGGCCTGGGAGCGTCCGCGGGTGGTGCACGCCGGCGAGCAGCTCGACATCACCGTGCGCATGGTGCTGCTCGACGGCGTGCACCGCCGGGCCTGACGCGTCGAACCGGTCAGCCGAGCCGGAAGTCCGCGACCCTGATCGGCGACGGCGTGGTCGGACCGGTCGATTTCCGCTGGTACAGCACGGAGAAGACTCCCTCGTCGCGGACCCGGGACGTGTCGACGTCGACCTCGCCGAACGCGCCGAGCTGATCGGCGCCGAACACCTGCGTCCAGTCGGTCCAGCCGCTGGCCCTGGTCGCCGCCACGATCCGGCCGAACGGCATGATCACGTAGGCGTTGTCGTACCTGTCGAACACGAGCTTCGACCGCTGGGTGGAACCGGACTGAACGGGAATCTCCACCTTGCTCCAGGTTCCGTTCCCCGCCCTGGACAGCAGGAAGGTGTGCCCGTACCGCTGGCGATCTGCCTGGTAGTCGGTGACGCACTGGGTGAACCGCCCGGGCACGTAGCTGATCAGGGCGTGGACGGCGCCGGCCGAGTCGACGGCCTGGCTCTCCTGGTTCATCAGGCCGTGGTCGGGACCGAGCGGGTCGACGACCAGCCCCGGCGAGTCGAGGGAGACCGCCGACCCGCCGGTGGCGCCGACCACCGTGCCGGCGTTGTTGTGCCAGGTTCGGCCCTGATCGTCGCTGTAGACATAGCCGGTGTCGTGATTGGACAGTCCGCCGCCGGCGCACAGCACCCCGGTGTTGCCCTCCCGCCACGTGAACGTGGCATACAGCCGGCCGCTCGGCGTGTAGTCGATGCCGTGCAGGTACATGTTCCGGGTGGTGCTCACCACACCGTTGGGGCCGGTGTAGTTCCCGGTGGCCGACTGCCATCGGCCCAGCTTCGTCCACCGGCCGCCGGCGTACTCGGCCAGCTCGTTGGTGCCGTTGCCGGAGGCGCCGGTGCGGTAGGAGAGCTGCAGCGCGCCCGTCGGCGTGACCAGGAACTGCGGATAGGTGATCGAACCGAGGTCCACGCCGCCCAAGGTGCGTTGCACCGCGCCGAAATCCGCCCCCGTCCACGGGTGCGAGGCCGGGTGCGACAGCAGGCCGGCGACCGAGGCCACGTAGTAGACCGGATTGTCGTGGGTGTCCATGGCGATGTGCAGCCGTCCGTCGGCGGGGGAGACGCCCAGCGAGATGACGTTGTGGGAGTCGTTCGTCGACAGCTGGTGCGGCAGTTTCACGGTGGCCCAGGACCCCGACGGCAGCCGGCGGCGGGCGATCACCGCGTTCCGGTCGGCGGTGTACCAGGCGGCGTACTGGTAGCCGGCGTAGGACAGGATCCCGCTCTGCTGGAACGAGTCGTTGTTGACCAGCCCGTCGTAGGAGACGAAGTACAGCGCGGTCGGATCCAGCTGGGTGTCGGCGGTCCTGGTCACGGCGACCGAGCCGGCGGCGTGCGCACGGCCGGCCGGGGCGGCTGTGGCCAGCGTGGCCACGATGGCGGTGAGCGCCATGGCCACCAGGAAGCCGCGAGATGCAACCCTGGCTTTCAAGATCATTTCAAGGCACCCGTCGTTGTGGTCAGCGCAGGAAGGCGGCGGCGGGCAGGTGGGCGTCGGCCATGTCACGCGTGACGAGACCGGCCATCACCGTCCCCCCGTACTCCGAGAAGTGCGAAGAGTCCTGCACGCCGTCGTGGGCGACGGTCAGGTACAGCGGCCAGGAAGCGGCTTCGCCCAGCCCCTCCAGCAGCGCCTGGCTGCGTGCGGTGAGGTCGATCAGTGGCGTGTGCAGCTCGCCGGCCAGGGAGCGGATCACCGCGGGCAGGTCGACACCGAGGTTGTTGACGACCAGGCCGGTGGGCGTGAGCTTGCCGTCCGAACCGAACAGGTGCCGCACGGGCGGCGTGACCAGCACGGGCCGGCCGCCGCGCTGGCGGACGCCGTCGACCAGTTTGCGCAGGTTGGCCCGAAACGTGGCTTCGGGCGTGGTCTTGTCGTTGTGGGCCAGCTGGATCAGCACCTCGTCACCGGGCCGGATCAGCGGCTGCACGGCGGCGAACAGCTTCGGGTTGCTCAGCCAGCTGACGGTGCTTTCCCCGGAGTCGGCGTAGTTCGCCACCACGATCCCGGGGCGCAGCAGCTGCGGCAGTTCCTGCGCCCAGCCGCGTTTGGGGCCGTTGAGCCAGTCCGAGGCGGTCGAGTCGCTGATCACGAACAGGCGCGGGTGATGTGCCGGTGTCACGGTCACTCTGGTCGCGGCCGGATGGCTGCCGGTGAGGCGGACCTGCAGGCCCGGGGTGCCGGTTCCTTCTTCGCCCGTGGGCATGCTCTCCGGACTGCGCACGTTGACCGAGAGCACTTCCTGGCGGAACTCGCCGGCACGGGTGCCGACCGGGGCCAGCATCGTCCGGCGCGCCTCCACCTGGATGCCGCTCTGCGCGGCGGCGGTGGCGCTGCCGAGGGTGACCGTGACGTCGTAGTCGCCCGGCGGGACGTCGAACGAGTACGAGGCGGCGGCGGGGGAGGTGGTGAGCAGCGAGAACAGGGTGACGGCGCTGACGATCGGGGCGATCACGGGGCCTCCTGCGGGGCGATGGCGAGCAGGGAGATGTAGGCGAGGGTGCGCTGGGCGAAGTCGTTGGTGGCGAACGTGGCGAAGTCGCCTGCGGGGTTGGACGTGCCCCGGGTCGGGATCTCGTCCACCGGGACGGGAACGGCCGTGCCGGAGACCCGCACCGCCGCCGGCCACGGCTGGCCGCTCGGATCGGAGGTGAACTGCTGCCAGCCCCGAGACCGGATCGTCGGATCGGCCAGTTGCTCGCCGGCCCACGCGGTCACACGGGAGTAGATCGTCTTGAACACCTGGGGGTTGAAGTCCCGGCCGTAGCGGGCGATCTTCTCCGCCGACGGCGCCTGCACGTAGCGGGCGAAGTCCAGCAGGGTGCGGCGGAACTCCGGCACGTCGAAGAGATCCAGCGCCTCCCACAGGATCTGCTCGCCGCAGAACGCCATCGCCAGGTTGTAGCCGCCGTCGAAGTCGCCGCGTCCGAAGTTCACCAGGTGCCCGGTGGTGGGGTCGAAGCCGACGGCCCCGCCGGCCTCGCCGGTGAACAGCCCGGCGGGGAAGGCGGCGATGTCCCGCATGCCGGTCACGATCCGGTCCCGCCACCGGGTGTCGCCGGTGCGCTCCCACTCGGTCAGCCAGTTGCTCACCAGCGCGTACCAGTCGGGGCCGATGCGCACCCGGGCCGGCGCCTGGGTCTGCGGCGGCAGCACTTCACGCAGCGGATCGATCGACCGCAGCGTGGCGTCGGCCCGCAGCGAGCTCCTGATCAGGTCGCCGAGCAGCTCGTCGGCGGTGAGGTAGTAGGCGAACCGCTTCGTGAACGACTCGCCGACCCTGGCCTCCTTGGCGCCGTCGCCCCAGTGCGAGACGGCATGCCGCGAACCGAGGCCGGCGAACCGCCCGCTGTGGTGCGTGTCGACCTCGCTGACGTGCTGGGTCATCGCCCGCGCCAGCCGGAACACCTCGGGCCGGCCGGACCGCAGGAAGACGTACCACAACGCCGCGTCGGTGCCGAGTTCCGCGTTGTCCCAGGCGTATCCGCCCACGTCGTAGCGCCAGCAGTGCCGGTCGGCGTCGTAGGTGTGCATGACGTCGCCGTAGTGCCAGAACCCGTAGAACTCGCGCTGGTCGACCTGGCCGGCGTAGAAGGCGACCTCCCGGTCGACGCCGTCCTCGTAGGCCGCCAGCGTCGCGGTGCGGCGGTCGGGCAGGCTCCAGCGGCCGAAGACGCCGGCCTCGTGGTAGCGGGCCGGCGACGCCACGATCTGCGCGCTGACCTCGGCGGGAAGCTGCGCCACCCGGTCACGCGTCGGCGTGCTGTCCAGGGCCCACAGCCACATCTCGGTGGAGCGGACCACGCCCTCCGGGGTGGCGAATCCGGGCTGGACGTCCTCGTAGGAGAGGTCGAGGCCGTGGGCGGTGGTGTCGTAGGGGCGCAGGTCCATCGCGCCGGCCTGCGGCGCCCATGACCACAAGGTGACGGTGGCGGTGTCGCCGGCCGCGCCGCGGACGTCCACCGCGCGGGGGAAACGCTGCCAGAAGTCGCTCATGCCGAAGGCGAGGCCGCCGCTGGTGCTCCCCACGTAGCCGAAACCCGATGCGCGGTCGCCGTGCCCGGCGTGCTTGAGCCAACTGGCCTTGGCGGAGGTCCGCTTCCACACCGAGAAGTGGTTCGCCGTCTCCTGGAACAGCGTGAAGTCGTTCCACACGGCCAGTTGCCGGTACCCGTCGCGCACCTGCTGCGACCACTGATCGACGGGCGGGGTGGCGGTGCCGGCGATCTGGGCGGCACGCACGGCCGACCCCGGGTCGCGGCGGAGGCCGGTCAGCACCCGCACCGGCTCGCCCCAGATGCCGCCGGCCGCCGTGCCGAAGCGGATGTGCCGGTTGTGCGGCTCCTCGGCCATCGGCACCGCGATCTGCAGCCCGAGCCCCCCGATGAGGTCGTGGTCGACGTCGGCGTCCCACACGAAGTGGTGCACCAGGCGGATGGCCTCGTCGCCGGCCCCGAGGTAGATCCGCAGCGTCCAGGGCAGGACCGACCGCACGTCGCCCGGCAGGCGATAGCGACCGGTCAGCTTCACGACCGCCCGCACCGGGCCGGCCTGCTCGATGGTCGCCGAGGTGACGTACCCGACCCACTCGTTGCGGCGGACCACGTTCGCGTCGTCGTGCTGTCCCTGCAACAACAGCGTGAGTCGACCGTCGTGACCGACGACAGTGCCGCCGCGGGTGATGGAGGTGATGGGCGTGGGACCATGCGCGGCCAGGCGGACATCGACGACACCGTTGCCGAGCCTGATCTCGTCGCCCGACTTCGACACGACAACGGGGTGCCTGGGCGCGGCCGGCACGCCCGTGCTGAGCCGGAACGCCCCGGTCACCGGCGTCTCGGCGCCGGTCGCGTGCGCCGTCCACTTGAGACTGCCGTCCGGCCAGTAGGCCAGCGGCCACGACTGCACCGGAACCGACGCGCCGTCCGTGGTGGCCAGGGCGAAGGTCGCGTCCTTGGCCACCTGCCCACGGGGCCAGGGCACGCCCCAGGTGCTGCCGGACGGGGCGGGCGGCGGGCCGTCCAGCCAGTGCAGGTCCGCCGACGGTGTGGTCGGTGTCGTGGCCGGCGGCACACCCAGCCCGGCGGCCGCGGCCGCCGCTCCGGTGCCGGCCAGGAAGATTCGTCTCGGAAACGACATCGGCGACCTTTCCTAGCGAGTGAGCACGATGACGGCGTTGTGGTCGGCTCCCGGCGTGACGGTCACCGTGAACAGGTGGGTCGCCGAGTCGTAGTGCACCGCGCCGGCCGCGTCGGCCAGGTGGCGGTGGAAAGCGCTTTCCGACGTCGAGTCGCCGGACAGGTAGGCCACCAGCGGGGCATTGGCCTTGGTGACGGCCAGGGAGCTGATCGCCGGCGCGCTGCCGCCGAAGTCGATGTCCAGGCCCGGGGCTCCGGCGCCGCCCTGGCCGGTGGGCTGCCCCTCCGGACCGCGCGCGTTGACCGTGGTGGGGGCGACCTTGCCGGCGGCGGTCGGGGCGGGAAACACGCCCGCGGTCAGGCCGGCCATGAGGATCGCGTGGCGCCTGAGAGACATGGACTTCTCCTGCCGTGTCCGGTGTGGACTGTGCGATCGCGCGACGGGGTCCGGTGCGGCAGGACAGTACTGCTGGCTCCGACCATCGCCAAAAACGTTTCAATTCGCCGGACGCGCTGGTAGGCGGTTCGGCGTGAACGAGACGCGCGGGTTCGGACGTTCGCGGTGGTGGCGGCGGGCATGCGCGGCGGTCGACGGTGATCGTCGCCAAGATGAAAATTACACCGAGCGATCCGCGGACCGGCACGCTTCGACTGGTGATCGACCCACGTGCCGAGGTCCATCGCTCACGAACGAGCTCACCGCGTCTTCGGGCTCTGGGCATTCGTCCCCCCGGTTCGACGTGTCACGCTGGCATTTGTCGAATATTCGACGCCCGGTGGGACCGCCGGATTGGTCGAACCCATGGTGGACGCGCATGCCCTGGTCTAGACCGGCCCTCGCCATCGGGGCCGGTTCTTGACCGGCTCGCAATTCCCGTGCCACAGTGCGCTTGCCTGACACTGTGTCACCGGACGATCACGAGGATCCGTCGAAAAGACTCGATGAACCGTCCGGTCGAACCGCCGCGCAACGACGCTCGGAAGGTCCCTGCTCATGCGTAAATCCCTGCGCTTTGCCCAGGTCGGCCTGGCTGCCCTCGCCACGCTGGTGCTGACCGCCACCACCGCCCACGCGGCCGGGTGGTCCTCCTCCGACAAGTGGGGCACCTGGTCGAACGGGGGCTACACGCTCAGTAACGACGTGTGGGGCGGCGGCGCCGGCCCACAGACCATCTGGGCCAACTCGTACAGCAACTGGGGCGTGACCTCCAACCAGCCCAACACCGGCGGCGTGAAGTCCTACCCGCACTCCGGGCGTGGCATCGGCAAGAAGCTCAGCGCCATCGGCAGGGTCACGAGCAACTTCAACGTCACGGTGCCGGGCAGCGGCGCCTACGAGACGGCGTACGACATCTGGGCGAACAACAACGCCTACGAGATCATGCTGTGGATGAACAAGACCGGCGCGGTCGGCCCGATCGGCAGCAAGCAGACCACGGTCACCGTCGGCGGCCACACCTGGGACGTCTACAAGGGATCGAACGGCGCCAACGCCGTGTTCTCGTTCCTGCGGCACGGCAACACGAACGCCGGCTCGGTGGACGTCAAGGCCGTGCTGAACTGGATCAGGTCCAAGGGCTGGTTCGGCGACGTGACACTGGGCGACGTGCAGTTCGGCTTCGAGATCACCTCGACCGGGCGGTCGCTGAACTTCACCTCGAACAGCTTCTCGGTCTCCTCGTCCTGATCGGCCCGATCCGACACGGCGACGGGTCCTGCGCCGCCTCCGCGGGCGGAGGCGGACCCGGGTCGTGTTGTTCCTCCGAGAGGCGGACGCTGCCGTGCTCAACCTGACAGATGTCCGACCGACGCTGGTGGACGTGGCCCATGCCGCCGGGGTCTCGCTGGCCACGGCGTCCCGTGTGCTCAACGGTTTCCACCACGTCCGGCCGGAAACGCGCCGACAGGTGGTGCAGGCGGTCGACCGGCTCGGCTACGTCCGCCAGCGGGCCGGCCGGGCGCATGAGCCCCGGCGCGCCGGCCTGGTCGCCGTGACAGTGTGCGAGGACGGCAGCCGACTGTTGGCCGACCCGTACTTCAGCCGGATCCTGTGGGGGATCAATCGGGAGTTGGCCGCGGCCGACCACGATGTGGTCCTGCTGACCGTCGATTCTGCCCGCAACGGCAAGTCCCCGGCGCTGCGCCACTTACGCAGCGACCATGTCGACGGCGCGTTGATCGTCAGCATGCACGCGCGGCATGCCGGACCGCTGGAGCGGGTCGGTGTCCCCATGGTCGTCGTCGGTCGGCCGGTGGGCGCCGATCCGACCCGCTATTCCTCTGTGGACGTTGACAATCACGGCGGAGCGGCCCTCGCGGTGCGCCACCTGATCGAGACCGGCCGGACCCGGATCGCCACCGTCGCCGGGCCGAAGGACATGTCCGCCGGCGTGGACCGGCTCGCCGGATTCAGCGACGCGCTCACCGACGCCGGCCGGTTCGACCCGGGTCTGGTGGTGCACGGCGATTTCAGTCTGCCGTCCGGGGAGCACGCCGCGCTGCGGCTGCTGGACCGGCGGCCCGACGTGGACGCCATCTTCGCCGCCTCGGACCTGATGGCCGTCGGCGTGATGCGGGTCCTGCGGCGCCTCGGGCGGCGGGTGCCCGACGACGTCGCCGTGATCGGCTTCGACGACGCGCCGATCTCCCGCACCACGGATCCGCCGCTGACCACCGTGGGACAACCGGTCGAGGAGCTTGGTGCGCAGAGCGCCCGTGAGCTCCTCGCCATCCTCGACGGCACGGTGGTCGAGCACCGCCAGGCGGCCCTCGGCACCAATCTGGTGCTGCGGGATTCAGCGTGAGGGCACAGGTTCGTCGGCCGCCCGGACCCAACCGCGGCTTCGACCCGCCCTGAACGCGTTCCCGGCTCAACCACGACAGCTCACCGGCCCGACCGCAACCGCGGTGCCGCCGACAGCGGCACCGCGGTCCGGCGATCAAGCGATCAACACCCGAGCAGGTTGCAGGCCACCGCCGAGGAACCGCTCGTCCTGGACGGCGGCGTGCCGTCCGGCGAGTTCACCGGCACGTACGAGGCCGACGCCGTGTTGGTGAAGGGCAACAGAGAAATCAGCAGCTGGGTCGAGCAGTAGACCTGCTTGCTCTGCCCCGCCGCCAGATCGAACGTGCCGGCCGCGCTCCGGCAGGACGATTCCGCGCTGTCGTTGACGGTGGCGCCGGTGATGCCGACCGGACCGGCGTCGGTCACCGTGATCCGCCAGTGCGGGTGGGCCAACAGCAGCCCGAGCAGACCTGGAGTCGCGTGTTTCACCCACGGCCCCGGACCACCGGGCCCGCAGTCGCTGTCGTGCGCGGACGCGCAGATCTCCTTGTTCACCGACACGTTTGGCTGGCAACCGGATCCCGGGGCGACCCGCAGGCTCACGGTGTTGGAGGTGAGCGGGCCGGTGGCGTCCGAACCGGTGGCGGTGTCGGTCACGCCGCTCACCGTGCAGGTCGACGAAACCGTGGTGCGGAAACAGATCTGGGGCGCGTCGCCGCTGAACGACACCACCAGATGCGGCTGGTTGCCGCCGGTGAAGTCGTTGCTGTTGTTCAACACCAGGTGTGCCGAGACGGTGATGGCCGGATGCGCGGCCGGCGAGATGCCCGACAGGTCGAGGCTGCCGTCGGCGGCGAACGACGGATGGGCGAACACGGAACCGTTGACGTCGCTGACATCCGCGGTCGACACGGCCAGGTTCACGTTGGTCAGGTTCATGTTCTCCAGCCGGGCATCCGTGTAGCCGTGGATGTGGTTGGTTCCACCGTCGCAGTAGAACGACGACGGCGTCAGCGTGACGTCCGCGCCACTGTGGATGCACGGCGAGCTCGACGTCGACGGGTCCTCGGAGAACAGGACCCCGGCGTCGCCGAGCCCGAACAGGCAGCGGGTGGTCTGGTCGTACGCGTAGCCGTAGTCCCGCGTCGCACCGCCGTTGGCCGAGGGATGGGTTGCCGGCAAAGGGAATCCGGCACACGCGGCGGCAGCCGTCCAGTCGTAGCACACGGTGGCGCCGGCGACGGATCCACCCCAGATGCCGGTGTAGCCGCGCAGGTGCCCGTCCGGGCCGAGGGCGTTCTCCGGATCGAAGACCAGCTGGCTGCTCAGGCCGTTGAACACGGTCGGCGCGGCCAACGAGGTGCCGTCGATCTTGTAGCAGGTCGTGGTCGACGTGGGATTGCCGGCCGTCGTCGAACACGCGCCGACGGCGTTGTTGCCGGTGTCGTAGGCGGTGTAGGCGTTGTACGAGTTGCCGCTCGGCGCGACCGTGTGCGGGCTGCTCCAGCCGGCGCAGGCCGAAGCGGTGGCCGGGTCGAAGCAGCCCAGCACCACCGGGCCGCCCGGCGACGACGAGCCGAACACCTTGCCGCCGGCCACGGCCAACGAACCCATGTACAGGCCACCGGGCGCGTTGTTGTTGGCCGGCACGACCGGGGCGTACGGCTGGCCGGCGCAGGGCGACTGCGAGGCGATGGTCAGGCACGCCACCTGGCCGTTGGTGCCGAAGCCGTAGAGGTTGCCGCTGGTGGTGACCAGGCCGGCGAGGCCGTACGCGCCGCCGCTGCCGGTGTTGACCAGGGGGAAGTAGCCGCAGTTGGCCCGCGCGGCCAGGTCGAGGCAGCCGACGCCGACAGAGGCGTCGGTCGTGGCGGCGTAGTACACCACGCCGGGCCGACCCGGATCCTGCACGTACTGCGGGGTCAGCGTGCTGGCGAGGTCGCCAGTGGCGCCCGAGCCCAACGGGCCGGGCGCGGCGTTGACCGGGCGCGGCCAGGGACCGCCGGCACAGGGCGCGCCGGCCGTCAGGTCCGTGCAGACCAGCTTGGGCGCGGCGGCGTACAGGTGGTGGTACATGTTCCACGCCTCGACCGTGCCGTCCGCGCGGCGGTAGACGATCGGCGTGTAGCCGTCGCCGCCGGTCGCGGTGGCCGTCGGCTTCACCGGCGCCAGCAGGATGTTGCCCAGGTTGGTGCCGCCGGCGCGGGCGCCGGGGTTGGTCGCGCGCACCGCCACCGTTGCCGCGCCCAGGTCGGTGCCCTGGAAGTTCGTGCCGTCGGCCGACCAGGACGGCGTCCAGCCCGGCGGCACCTGGAGCGACCCCGGCACATAGGTCTGCGCGCCCTCGACAGGGTCGGTGACGGTGGCCGGGGCCGAACCGCTCGAACTGTTGTTGGCGTAGCTGAGCACCCAGTTGAGAGTGTCGGCGTGATGCACCGGATCAGCGCCCGGACTTGTCACGTCCTGCACGCTCTTGGTCAACCTGGACGGCGCCGCGACGGCGGTCGGCGCGGCCACACCGGCGGCCACCGCGGTTATCACGACGCCGATGGTCAAAGTGGAGCGTGCGAAGGCCAGTCTTCGTCTCATGCTCTCCCTCGTTCCCCAATGGACACCTCCGCCGGGATTGCCGGCGGCTGCGCGAAGGCGAGCGTAGGAAGACAGTTGCCATGGGACAACAAGGGTCGCTGGGACGCGAACCTCGCTGCTCTGTCCGCGCGAATCCATGGTGTGCGACCGGACTCTGTGCACGCCTGCGGCATCGTCGCGCTGGGCAGAACGGGGGCCCCTCTAGCCCGATCGGCTACTGGTGAAAGTTCTCTCTTCTGGAGTCTCCGCCCGATCGGCTCGGCGTCGACGGCCTGACCGTTCGGCCGACCTCCTGCGTCACGACACCACCAGGTCGCGGTCAGGTGGTGTCGTGACGCAGGGCAGCGGCCAGCCATTCCTGAACCGTGGCCGCTCGTTTCGGGATCCGGCTGGGGAGTGCCGTTGATCGTCGCCACCAGCGTGCTGTACCTGGTGATCAGGTTCAGTCCGGTCATCCTGGCCCGGACTTCGGCCGCCTTGTCCCGGTCGAAGCCGATCATGGTGCGCCGGGACTTGTCGGCGTCGTGCCGCCCGGTCATGGCGGCGACGAACTCGGCGCGGTGCGCGGCCATGCGCTCGGCGATGTCCCGGGCCTGCCGCGAATCGGCGGGCACGCCGGCCTGCTGTGCCGCCTGCGCCTCGAGATGGAGCCGCCGCTGCGTCTCGGCATGCGCCATCATCTCCGGCGAGGTCATCAGCTTGCCCTGTTCGGTGCCGAAGATGCGGTGCAGGTGATCGCGCAGCGCCGTGCGGAACTGTTCGTCCTGCACGATCTCGGCCAGTTCGATCCAGGCCTCGAGCTGTTCGGTGGTGGGCTCGTCGGCAAGGTGCGGCCGCCGGTCGCGCAGCCGCTCGACGTAGCCGGGGTGGACGTCGAGGCCGTCGGTCACGAAGTCCCAGAACCGGGTGATGAGCTGGTCGCGGTCGTCGTCGGACATGGACGCGAGCTTGTGCATCAGGCTCACCTGCTCCGTTGTGGTGTGTTGTCGCACGATGGTCCGCAGCACCGCGCGGCGGGCCCGGAACTGGCGCAGTTGGTCCTCGACCAGCCGCAGATGCGCGACGGCCAGGTCGTGCAGGGTGGTCTGCGCGCCCAGCACCCGGCGGATGTCGTCCAGACCGGCGCCGAGGTCGCGCAGGGTGCGCACGAGTTCGAGGCGGGCGATGGCGTGCACGTCGTACAGCCGGAAGCCGCCCTCGGTGTGGCCGGTGGGCGCGACGACGCCCTCGTCGGCGTAGAACCTGATCGCGCTCACGCTCAGGCCGGTGCGGCGGGCGACGTCCCCGATGGAGTAGAGCTCGTTCACACCAGCCACTATGAGATCTCAAGCGGCCTGAGAGTCAAGGGCGGTCCGACGCGGGCGCAGACCGTGACCTTGGCGTCGCGGCACAGGGTTGGGACGAACACGGCGGCCAGCTCCGTTCGTCCGGTCGACCCGTCGGTGGATCCGCGGCCAATGCGTCGAAATGAACTCGCCGTTGTCGACATCCCCGCCGGGATTCTTTCGGGCCGGCCGCGGCGCCTCGGTCGTCATTGGCACAAGCGAACCTTTACGCAGCGGAATGCGTAGTCACTCGTGCAGTCCAGCCACGTCGAGGTCGGGGGTTTCATGTCGGTCGCCAACCAGCCGAGCATTGTACTAAACGGGAGGTACCGTCTCGACGCGCCACTGGGGCAGCGAAGCGACGGCTGGATGTGCGAAGCGCACGACCTCGTCCTGGGCCGACCGGTCATCGTCAAGATGTTCAAGTCGGTGGTGGACGAGGCGGCCGCACCCCTGTTCACCGAGCAGATCAAGTCGCTGGCCGGCCTGCGGCACCCCTGCCTGGTGGCGCTGTACGACGGGGGCATGGCCGACGGCCACCCCTTTCTGGTGATGGAACCGGTCGACGGGATCGATCTGCTCGACGGCACGAACGAGCGGCCGGTGTCCGCGGCGGACACCGCTGCCCTGGGCGCCGGCCTGGCCGAGGGACTGGCCCGCATTCACGCGGCGGGATTCATCCACGGCGAGCTGACGTCCGCCAGCGTGCTGATCGACGCGAGCCGACGGTGGCGGCTGGTGGGCTTCGGCGTCGCCCGTCCCCAGGACGGCACGGCCGCGGCCGACGTCCACGCGCTCGGGCTCGTCCTGCTGAACTGCCTGAACGGGCCGGACCGGGACGGGGGCAACGAGGCGATCCCAGGGCCGCTGGCCCGTGTGCTGGCCGCGATGACGTGCCGGAATCCCGAGCGACGCCCGACCGCGGCGGTCAGTGCCCAACGGCTCAGCCAGGCCGCGGACACACTGCGAGCCGGTCCCAGCTCGCCATCGGCCGCCGCGCTGCGCTGGGGCCGGGTCGCCGGTCTCGCCGCCGCCGGCGGTCTGGTGGCTGCGGCCGCCATCGCGCTCGTTCCCACGTCCGTTCCGCACCAGGCCACACAGCCGGTCGCGGCCCCCGCGCCGACGCCGCCGGGGCAGCTCCCGGTTCCCGGCCCGACCGCGACCCCTGGGCGGCCGGTGTCGTATCCAACGCAGGCGACCAAGCGGCCGCCGACCGCGGGCACGCACCCCACGACCAGCGCAACTCCGACAACGAGCGCATCTCCGACGACGAGCACCCAGCCGCCCACGGTCAGTGCCGACCCGACCACCACGGACACACCGCCCGGCCTGATCAAGAAGCCGCTGAGGCTGCCACCCGGATTGTTCAAGAAGCTGTTCGGGACGGATCACGACGACTGGGGTTGGCCGTTCGACTGACGAGCGTGGCGAGAATTGCCTACCGGCGTCGAATATTCGACAATTCTGGTGGGTCGGCGTCGTCGTCGAACTAATCGAAGCCACAGGTGCAATCCCATGAACATGGACCAGACCTCCCGCTGGCGATCGGGAGCGTCTTGACCGTGTGCGAAATGGCGTGTCACAGTGTGCCGCTATCCTGCGATTCGCTGTGCGGCGAGCACGCCGCGTCGAATTCATTCGAGAAGGGCGCCGTGCCATGCGTAGGACCCCGCGACGTGCCCGGCCCTCGATGGCCCCGTCGTCCGGACGGGCATGATCTGGTTCGACGGCCCGGCCGAGCGCTGGGTGGAGGGTCTGCCGATCGGCAACGGCCGACTGGGCGCGATGGTCCGGGGCGGGGCGAGCGAGCTTCGCTGCTCCGTCAATGAGGACACCTTCTGGTCCGGCCCGCCGGCCCCCGGCGAGCCGACCGTGCCGGACGGATTGCTCGACACGGTCCGGGAGATGCTCCGGGACGGCCGCCACGTCGCGGCGGGCGAGCTGCTGAAGACGGTCCAGGGACGCAACGCCGAGGCCTTCCAGCCGGTCGGGGACCTGGTGCTGCGGTGGACGAGACCGGCCACCGCGGCACCGGGTCTGCGCCGCGAGCTGAACCTGGTCGACGGCATCGCCCGCCACCTGTCGGACGGGACCGTCACCGAGGCGCTGGCGGAGGTGCGGCACGGCATCATGGTGCTGCACTGGGCGAGCGAGGAACCACGGGACGGCGAACTGCGGTGGCAGACCTCGCAGCACCGGCACAGCATTCATCCCGCCGGCGTTCAACCGTCCGGCCAGGACGGACTGGCCCTGCTGTTGGCGGCGCCCGCCCATGTCGGCCGCGATGATCACGGACCGGTCGTCGAGCATGCCGACCGGGCACTGCGCGCCGCCGCGGTGGCCCGCGCCCGATCGGAAGCGGGCGGGTCCCTGGTGGTGGACGGTGCGGTGTTGCGCCTACGGGGTGTTCGGCGGCTGACCGTTTTCGTCGACGTGCGAACGGGATTCGCGGGCTGGGACCTACAGCCGACGTCGGACGGGCCGGCCTGCGCGGCGGTCGCCGAGCGGGCCATCGCCGCCGCTTTCGGCCGGCCGTGGACGGAACTCCGCGCGGAACACCGAGAGGAACATGCCGAGCGAATGGGGCGGGTGACGTTGCGACTCGGTGGTCGGCCGCCGCAGGATCGTCCGCTCGACGCGAGGTTGCGCGCCCGTGCCGGCGGCGAGTCCGATGAGTGGTTGATGTCGGTCCTCTTCGACTTCGGCCGCTATCTCCTGCTCGCCTGCTCGCGTGCGGACAGCCAGCCCGCCCACCTGCAGGGCCTGTGGAACGACCAGGTGACGCCGCCCTGGAACTGCGACTACACGCTCAACATCAACACGGAGATGAACTACTGGCCGGCCGAGACGACCGGTCTGGCGGAGTGCCACCAACCACTGCTGCGTCTGGTCGGAGAGCTCGCCGAGGCCGGTCGCGGGGTCGCGCGCGGGCTCTACGGGGCGCGCGGCTGGGCATGCCATCACAACACCGACCTGTGGCGGGCGACCTGGCCGGTGGGGGAGGGGCGGGACGATCCGATGTGGTCGTTCTGGCCGATGGGCGGCGTCTGGCTCTGCCTGCATCTGGCCGAGCACTGGGAGTTCGGCCGCGACCGGGACTTCCTGCGCCGCACCGCGTGGCCGCTGGCGGCCGGCGCCGCGAGCTTCGCGCTGGACCTGCTCCACGAGGACGAGGACGGCTGGCTGGTGACCGGCCCCGCCACCTCGCCGGAGAACCGCTTCGTGACGGCGGACGGCCCGGCCGCCGTGGACATGTCGTCCACAATGGACGGGACGCTGCTCCGCGAGCTCTTCGGCTTCCTACGGCGCAGCGCCGAGGACGCCGGCGACGCGGCCGATCCGACGCTGCTCGCCGAGATCGCGGCCGCGCTGCCGCGCCTGCGGCCGATCGCCGCGGGGTCGGACGGACGGCTGCTGGAGTGGCACATCGCACGGGAGGAGACCGAGCCGACGCATCGTCACGTCTCCCACCTGAGCGGCGTGTTCCCCGGAAACACCGTGCTGGCAACGCATTCCGACGCGGCCCGGCGCAGCATGGAGCAGCGCGGCGATGCGAGCACCGGGTGGTCGACGGCGTGGAAGGCCGCTCTGTGGGCTCGACTCGGTGACGGGGACGGGGCGTACCGGCTGCTCGACCTGTTGCTGCGACCCGTCCCGGCCGACGGTTCCGGTGGCGACGAGGGAGGCGTCTATCCGTCGCTGCTCTGCGCGCATCCGCCGTTCCAGATCGACGGCAACTTCGGCGCCACCGCCGCCATCGCCGAGATGTTGCTCCAGTCCCACCACGACGGACGGCTCGATCTGCTGCCCGCGCTGCCGTCCGCATGGCCCGACGGCGAGGTGCGCGGGCTGCGCGCACGCGGCGGCTTCACGGTGGAACTGCTCGCCTGGACGAACAATGCACCTACCCGGTGCCGCGTGGTCGCCGGCCCGAACGCCGCCAACGGCGGCACGGTCCTGCTGCGGTGGCGCGACGCCGTCGGCACGACGCGGGAGCGGCTGTGCCGTGCGGGAGAGGGAACGATCTCGCTGATCTAGGCTCTACGCAGTCCCGACCCGTACCTGAAGTCCAGGTCGGTCAAAGCCGGCACGGTACTCGAACCAGGAGCTGGCGGCAATGACGGGGTGATCAGGTGGACGGGTGCACCACGGCGAGTAGGTGACGATGCGAAGAGGCCGACCGGCCGGCCCGACCGGCTCCGTCGTGCGACGGGCATTCCGGCTGCTGGACGCGTTCGATGCGCAGCGCCGGGCACTGACCCTGAGCGAGATCGCCCGTAGATCGGACATGCCGCTGCCGACCGTGCACCGGCTGCTGCGGGACCTGTGTGCCCTGGGCGCCGTCGAACGCGGTGACGACGGCCTGTTCCGCATCGGGCTGCGCCTGTGGGAAATCGGCTCGCTGGCCCCGCGTGGCCAGGGATTGCGCGAGCGGGCGCTGCCCTTCCTGGAAGACCTGTCGCAGATCACGAAGGAGAACGTTCAGCTCGCCGTCCGTGAGAGCACCGAGGTCGTCTTCGTCGAGCGGATCGCCGGCTCCGGCGCGGTTCCGGTGCTGACCAGGGTCGGCGGGCGGTTCGCGCTGACGGCGACCGGTGTCGGGCTGGTGCTGCTCGCGCACGCCCCGGCCGAGATCCAGGCCACGGTGCTGAGCATGCCGATCGAGCGCTACACACCGCGGACGGTGACCGATCCGGCGCAGTTGCGCCGAATGCTGGCCGACGTGCGGGCACAGGGCTTTGCCATCAGCGACCGGCAGATCTCCATGGACACCCTCTCGGTCGCCGCGCCGGTCCAGGACGGCCACGGTCAGGTCGTCGCGGCGGTGTCCCTGGTCGTGCATCACGGCAGCACTTCGCCGCACTTCTTGGTGCCGTTGGTTCGCACCAGCGTACGAGCGCTCTCCCGCGCTCTCGCCACACCGGGGTGACCTCGGCGGGCGGCACGCAAGTCGTCTTCCATTTTCCGGAAGAGCTGTTGGCGCGTGGGGGAGCACCCGTGATGCTGTGGTCCGTGCCAGCTGTCACCTCGCGGGAGGTCGATGACCATGACGGAGATTCCACGCGACCAGTGGTACGTCGCCGCCTACAGCTCGGAGATCGGTCACGAGCTGTTCGCCCGCACCATCTGCGGTGAGCCGATCCTGTTCTGGCGCACGCGGGGCGGCCCGGTGACGGCCGTGCCCGACCGGTGCGTCCACCGCCGCTTCCCGCTCTCGCAGGCGCCGTCCAGGCTCGTCGACGATCAGGTCGTGTGCGGCTATCACGGGTTCACCTACGCCAGCGACGGCAAATGCGTGGCCGTGCCGGGACAGAGCCGGATCCCCCGCACCGCGCGGCTGCTGCCGTATCCGTTGGTGGAGCAGGACTCGTTCGTGTGGGTGTTCATCGGCGATCCCGCCAAGGCCGACGCGTCGGCCATCCCTCGGGCGCCGTACCTCGACTCGCCGGACTATGCCACGGTCGCCGGCATGGAGCCGTTGCGGGCCCGGTTCTCCTTGCTCGTCGACAACCTGCTGGACCTGTCCCACGAGACCTATCTGCACGGCGGCTACATCGGCACGGCGGAGGTCGCGGCGACCCCGATCACGACCGAGGTCGACGACGAGGCCGGCATCGTCTACGTCTCGCGGCACATGGACGACACGGAATGTCCGCCGTTCTACGCCAGGTCCACCGGGCTGCGGGGCCGGATCACCCGCTGGCAGGACATCGAGTACACGCCGCCATGCCTGTACATCCTGCACAGCCGGGTCGCCCCGGTCGGGTCCGTGCCGAACCCGGACGGCACCGACCCGGACGCCTTCCACGTCGAGGTGGTCTACGCGATCACGCCGGAGACCGAGAACTCCACCCACGACTTCTGGGCGGTGGCGCGGGACTTCGCCCTGGAGGACCAGGAGGTGTCGACCTTCCTCGCCGAGAGCAACCGCACGGTCGTGCTGCAGGACGTTGCGGCGCTCGACGTCCTCGAACGGGTCATCGCCACCGAGCCCGACGGCTACCAGGAGCTGTCGATCAACATCGACACCGGCGGCCTCGCGGCACGTCGGATGCTCCAGCGCATGGCCCGTGCACCTCAGGCTGCCAGCACCCCGTCATGACCGACCTTCCCGAGAACCGGCCCGGGTCGTCCGGCCGGCGTGTCCACCGTGTGCACTGGGTGCCGGGCGCGGACCGGCTCCGTGCCGTGTGCCATTGCGGAGCCGAGCGCGAGTTCGACGAGCCGACCGAGTTGTGGGACTGGCTTCTCGGCCACCCCGCCGGACACGAGGCGACCCACCGCGAACCACAGCCACGGCCGGTCGGAGCACCGGTCCTGGCGTCGACCTGAGACCAGGACAAGACACCGCGATGACGACCGAGCCACACACCGAGCACGAACTCGATCTCGTGCTCGTGCGCAAGGAGACGATCGCCGACGGCGTCGTGCGGCTGACATTGCGCCACCCGGACGGGGAGTCCCTGCCCGGGTGGAAGCCGGGCGCGCACGTCGATCTGGTGCTCACCGACGACATGACCAGGCAGTACTCCCTGTGCGGGAACCCGCATGATAGGTCGACCCTCCAGGTGGCCGTGCTCCGCGAGGAGGCTGGCCGGGGTGGTTCGCGGTACGTGCACGACGTTCTCGTCGAGGGGCAGCGCGTTCACCTTCGCGGTCCTCGCAACCACTTCGCCCTCGTGGAGGCCAGGCGATACCTGTTCATCGCCGGCGGCATCGGCATCACCCCGATCCTGCCCATGCTCGCGCAGGCAACGGCTGGCGGAGCGGACTGGAGGCTCGTCTACGGCGGCCGCACACGTCAGTCGATGGCGTTCCGCGACGAGTTGACGGTCCGATATCCAGGGCGCGTCGACATTCACCCGCAGGACGAGCACGGTCTGCTCGACCTGTCCTCGCTGCTCGCGGAACCGGGATCGGACGCCGACGACACCGCGATCTACTGCTGTGGACCGGAAGCCCTGCTCGTGGCAGTCGAGCAGCATTGCGCCGGTCGGCCGTCCGGCGTGCTGCACCTGGAGCGGTTCGCGCCGAAGGACGGCGCGCTGGACCGTTCTCGTACGGCATTCGAGATCGAGCTCGCTGGGACGGGCACGGTGCTCCAAGTCCCGACCGACCGATCCATCCTCGGTGTCGTCGAGGAATCGGGCGTCTCGGTGCTCTCCTCGTGTCAGGAGGGAACCTGCG
This sequence comes from Kutzneria sp. NPDC051319, assembly GCF_040682195.1. Lineage (NCBI taxonomy): Bacteria > Bacillati > Actinomycetota > Actinomycetes > Pseudonocardiales > Pseudonocardiaceae > Kutzneria > Kutzneria sp. NPDC051319. Next base: position 27,593 of record NZ_JBFBAM010000051.1, read on the forward strand.
GCACCTGCGAGACCGCTGTGCTGTCCGGGAAGCCGGATCACCGCGACTCCGTCCTCACCGCCGAGGAACAGGAGGCCGGCGACGTGATGATGATCTGCGTGTCCCGCTCGCATTCCCCCCGCCTTGTCCTCGACCTCTGACGACAGGCATCTCGTGCTGCGTCGCACACGCCGGAGTGCTAGCGGAGGCCGCTCATGATGGCGTTGATGATCTCCTGATGGGTGACCGCGTAGGACTTCCGGTCGAACAGCCCGAATCCGTACTGGCCGTTCGCGCCGTTGTCCCAGTAGACCGCGGCCGCGCCGTACTTCTTGGCCGTGGCCACGACGGCGTGCGCGTAGTCGGCACGGTACTTGTTGCTCGACGAGTCGAACGAGGACTTGTCTATCGAGCCGTATTCGCCGACCACCACCGGGTATCCCTTGGTTACGAACTTGTCGTACGTCTTCTTCAACTGCGCGTCCAGGTAGTCCTCCTGGCCCCAGGTCGACTTCTTGGCCGGATTGGTCGCCGCGCGGCCCCACTGGGTGATGGCGCCGCTGTCCGTGCCGGTGAAGTCCCAGGGGTCGTAGTAGTGCACGGAGATCATGATCCGCTGTTCGCTGCCGGGGATGGAGGAGGACCGGTACTGGTCGGTCGGCAGCGCGAAGCCGTAGTTCCCGGTGGTGTAGTCGATGTTCGTGTTCCAGCCGGGGATGAGCAGCCACCGCGCGCTGTTGTTGCCGCCGGTCTTCCGCACGGTGTCCACGAAGGTCTGGTTGTAGCCGTTGATGTTCGAGTAGCACGGCTGGGTCGGATTGCCGTACTGCCCGGTGAACTCCTCGTTCATCGACTCGAAGATCAGGTGCTGGTCGTAGTTCTGGAACTTGGCCGAGATCTGCTGCCACGCCTTCTGGTACCTGGCCTTGATCGTCGTCTGCGCGGACGAGTCGCAGATCAGCCAGGAGCCGGTGACGGACTTGTAGCCGTCGCCGTGCATGTTGATCAGCACGTACAGGCCGCGGTTGTAGGCGTAGTCGACGACCTGCTGAATCCGGTTCAGCCAGGAGGAGTTGATCGTGTAGTTCGGGCCGGCCCCGATGTCGTTCAGGTACGAGACCGGGATCCGGATCGTCTTGAATCCGGCCGCCTTCACCTTGTCGATGAGGGCCTGTGTCACGGTCGGCAGCCCCCACGCGGTCTCACTGGGATAACCGTTGGCGTTGGCTTCCAACTGGTTCCCCAGATTCCAGCCCGCGCCCATGTCGGCCACGATCTGCGAAGCGCTCGACCGTGGTGCGGTGCCGGCCGATGCCTGGGTCGCCAGGCCGGAAGCGGACGCGGCGACCGCCAACAGGGCGGCAAGGAAGGCGACTCTGGTCTTCCTTGTGGTGCGGGCCATAGGTGTTTCCTCTCTTCCGACGCGCGAACGGACACGTCGTCGCGCCGTTTGCCGCGGAGGGAGTGCGGCTGGTGCCGTGAATGCCGCACGGTCGACTTCGCCGATGGAACCGCACGACGATGGGCCTGGCAAGTGTTGTCTGCCAGCTTCGTCGAAACACGCGTGTCGCGGTTCCGGCGGTATGAAATTTTCAGATGCCGGCCGCTCGGCCAGATCATGACAACCTGTCACGTGTTCTGGCCGCGCGTCGATGTGCCTTTCGACAAGCGTGAACGCCGCGAATTCGGGCTGCGGTACGGGACCGAGCACGGGCCAACCGCGGAACCGGCCGGCGGCGGCGGTCACTGGAGTCGTCGCGAACGAACGGTTGCCGCACACAGTCGCGCTGATCGCATTGACACTGCCACGAACTCGAAGAACGGGACGGCGCAACCGATGGGGTGGTTCCGGGTCCGTTGTACTCGACCCAACGGGTTCACACACCACGGCCGCCGCCCTGGCCGATGAGGCACGTCGTCGCGACCGACCGACCTTCGACGGCTGTTGTGCGGCGGCCACTACTCCTAGCGTCCCCTTCGTCACGGCACGGCTCGTAGGAAGGACTCGGATGCTTCGGTTAGCAACGGCTGTCGCGCTCGTCGGCACGCTGGTCGTTCCCACGGCCCATCCCATGGACGACGACGATGACAGTGGCCCGGCGGCCCCCGCCGACTACAGCTACGTGCAGAAAACAGTGCCGGGTCAGACCCTTCCCCGGCACGCCTACGATATCGCCGCAGCTCAGGCCCACCACCTGCCGACGGTCGGCGGCGCCTGGCAGCCGCTCGGTCCGACGAACATCGGTGGCCGGGTGGTCGCGCTGGCCATGGACCCGACCGCGACCGACGCCTTGTACGCCGCCTCCGCGAGCGGCGGCCTGTGGCGGTCGACCGACGCCGGCCGCACCTTCACCGCCGCCTGGCCGCAGGACGCCACGCAGGCGATGGGGGCCGTCGCGGTAGCGCCCAACGGCACGGTCTACGTCGGCACCGGCGAACCCAATCCGGGCGGCGGCAGCGTCACCTACGAGGGCACCGGCGTCTACCGCTCCACCGATCACGGCGCGACCTGGCGGCAGGTCGGGCTGCCCGACTCCGGCACCATCGGCGCGATCGCCATCGACCCGACCGATCCGCGGCGGATCCTCGTCGCGGCGAACGGCTCGCTGTACACGCCCGGCGGTGATCGCGGCGTCTACCTGAGTTCCGACGCCGGCAGCAGTTGGCACAAGGTGCTCGACGTGCCGAACGCGTTCACCGGGGCGGTCGACGTCCAGTTCGATCCGGCCGATCCGCACCGCGTCTACGCCGCGCTCTGGGACCACCGCCGGCAGCCCGACCAGCGGGTTTACGGCGGAGTCGGCTCCGGCCTGTACCGCTCGACCGACAGCGGCGCCACCTGGCGGCAGCTCGGCGGTGGCCTGCCGGCCACCGGACCCGACGTCGGCCGCTACGGCTTCGGCGTCTCCGCCTCCCAGCCGGGCCGGCTGTACGCCATCGTCGGCACGGCCGCCGGCGCCTACGGCAGCGCCTACACCTCGGCCGACGCCGGCAACACCTGGACCCGCCTGCCCGACGACCCGGAACTCGTCGACTCGCAGTCCAGCTACAGCTGGTGGTTCGGCAAGATCTGGGTCGACCCGCGTGACGCGAACCACGTGCAACTGGCCGGCGTGCCCCTGATGACCTCGCACGACGGCGGCAAGACCTGGACCGCCAACGACGACGTGCATTCCGACCAGCACGCCATCGTCTGGGATCCACGCCATCCGAAGCGGGTGTACCTCGGCAACGACGGCGGCGTCTACCGGTCCGACAGCAACGGCGACGGCGGCTGGACGCACGCCGTGAGCGAGCCGTTCACGCAGCTCTACAGCGTGGCGATCACCGCTGCGGACACCTCGCGCGTCTCCGGTGGGGCGCAGGACAACGGATCGCTGCGGTCGTGGGGCGGTCCGCGGTTCAACGAGTACTTCGGCGGTGACGGCCAGGAGAACCTGATCAGCCCGGCCGACGACAACACCGTCTACGCCTGCTACCAGTACGGCAACTGCGCGCGGTCCACCGACGGCGGCGCCACGACCACCGACTTCACCGACGCCACCACCTCCGACCGCCGCAACTGGCTCACCCCGGTCCAGTTCGATCCGATCAACCCGAAAGTCATGTACTACGGCGGAAACCGGCTCAACCGCTCCACCGACGGCGGCGTCACCTGGACCGCGATCAGCCCCGACCTGACCGGCGGCCCCGGCAAGGACGACTACCCGTTCGGCACCATCACCACCGTCGCCGCGGCGGGTGATCAGCACACGGTCTGGGTCGGCACCGACGACGGCCGGGTCTGGGTCACGCACGATCTCGGCGCCTCCTGGACCACTGTGCTCACCGGGCAGCCCTGGGTGACCCGGGTCGTCGCGGATCCGCACAGCCCGAACTCCGCCTACGTCACGCTGTCCGGTTACCGGTCCGGTTCGGCGCAGCCGCATGTGCTGCGCACGACCGACAGCGGCGGCCACTGGGCGGACCTGTCCGGAAATCTGCCGCAGGCGCCGGTGAACACCCTCGTGATCGGCGCGGGTGGCATTCTCTACGCCGGCACCGACCAAGGCGTGTTCGCCAGTCCGGCGGGATCCGCCCGGTGGGCGCGGCTGGGCCGGAACCTGCCGCTGGTGCCGGTCGACGACATCGCGTACGACCCGTCGCACCATCGCCTGGTGATCGCCACCTTCGGGCGCGGCTTCTACTCGCTCACCGTCGCGTGACCGGCCGTGCCGGCGGCCCGCGCGGGGTCGCCGGCACGGATCCGAGCGGTCCTCGCAGCAGGTGTTGACATTATGAAGGTTCCTTTACGAACATAGGGGCCCGCCGCCGAAGCACACCCTCCACCCCCTGCCCATGGAGATCCTTCGGTGCCAACTTCATCCGCAGCGCGCGCCGCGACCGCGGCCCTCGCGTGTTCCCTGCTCGCCCTGTGCACGGCCGCCGTGCCGTCCGCGGTCGCCTTCGCCACGCCGACGGCCGTGCACCAGGTCCGCGCCGACGAGGGCGACCTGAACGACCCCGCGAAGAAGGAGATCGCGATGGAGCTCGTCTCCAGCGCGGAGAACTCCTCGCTGGACTGGAAGGCCCAGTACTCCTACATCGAGGACATCCACGACGGCCGCGGCTACACCGCCGGCATCATCGGCTTCTGCTCCGGCACCGGCGACATGCTCGACCTGGTTCGGAGCTATGCCCAGCGGGAGCCCGGCAACGTCCTCGCCAGGTACCTGCCGGCGCTCGAAGCCGTCAACGGCTCCGACTCGCACGACGGCCTCGATCCCACCTTCAAGGACGACTGGGCGTCCGCCGCGGGCGACCCCGTCTTCCAACAGGCCCAGAACGACGAGCGGGACCGCGTCTACTTCGACCCGGCGGTGAGCCAGGCCAAACAGGACGGACTGGGCGCGCTCGGCCAGTTCATCTACTACGACGCGATCGTCATGCACGGTCCCGGCACCGACGGGACCTCGTTCGGCGGGATCCGGGCCACCGCCATGCGCAGCGCTCGGACCCCGGCCCAGGGCGGCGACGAGGTGACCTACCTCAACGCGTTTCTCGATGCCCGCAAGGCCGCGATGCTCACGGAGGAAGCCCACAGCGACACCACCCGCGTCGACACCGAGCAGCGGGTCTTCCTCGACAACGGCAACCTCGCCCTGAACCCGCCGCTGCACTGGCAGGTCTACGGCCAGCCCTTCGACATCGACGGCTGACCAGCCGCGGGTCCGCCGGCCCCACGCCATCACCCGAACACACCCGCCGTCAAACACCGTGGGGTCCGCCGACCTGGTCAGGCCGACGGACCCCACGGTGACAGCGACTACCGGTCAGTGACTACCGGTCAGTGACTGCGGCGACGAGCAAGGAACCGAAGCGCGAACAGCAGGCCACCGCCGAGCACGAGCAGCAGCGCGGCGATCCCGATCATCACGCCCGAGTTCACACCGGTGTTGGCCAGCGCGGTGTTCTCGACCGACGTCTCAGTCGTCGTCGGCGCCACCACCACCGCGGAGGTGGTCGTCGACGGAGCCGTCGTCGTGGTCACCGCCGTGGTGGACGTCGTCGTGGTGGCCGTGGTCGTCGTGGTGGTGGTCGTGGGCGGCGGCGTGCTCTTCTGGCACGCCGCGGCCTGCAGCGTCTTGGTGAACGACCAGCCGTTCTTGCCGTTGGCGTCGTCCCACGCCTTCACCGTGACCACGAAGGTCTCGGCCACGTCGCTCGGAATGGCCTTCGCGTCATGGAACGTCGCGTGGTACTTGTCCTGGAACGTGGTCTGGACCAGGCTGGTCGTGCTCTTCGCACCGGCCGCCTGGACCGTGGCCGACACCGAGTTGGGGTGGCTGCCGTTGTAGTCCTTGAGGTCGATGGTGAGCGTGGTCTGCTCGCCCACACATCCCGCCGTCAGGGTCGGCGTGTGTGCGTCGGCGGGGGCGGCAAGCAGAACTGCGGCGCCGATCGCCACGGCCGCTGCGGAGCCGATGCCGAACGCCCGTCGCGCTGTGAGTGTCATCCGTCGTAACCCGATCTCTGATCAGCCAGGGGGAGAGTAAGGACCGAGCGACCCTACGGGCCAAGAAGGCCGCTGCGCTAGAACGCCCAGGCGCGCGATTGGGTATCAGATTGGTCACGACGACCCGGGACGGTCATTCGCGGACGTCATGGCGTGGTCCGTGTGAACGCGTCAAGCGGCGTGCTGGCAGGAGTGAGCCAAAAATCACACGATCACCAAGGGCAGTAGGGTGCACGGCAGGTGTCGTCAGATGACGCTGAACTTCGTGCTGGACATTCGCCGCAAGTGTTCCACACCATGCCGCTCGGTCCGACACGATACGCAAATGGATTGTGCTTGAGTTCGCGACACCGATCTGGTCCCGGTGACGGGGTTGATCGTCACCAACTCTCCCGTCCCGTCGGGGCGACGAACAAGGTGTCCCCGGTCGGGGGCCGCGATTCGTTGATCGCGAACGTCCCCGGCTCTCCTGCCGCTGGCCCGAGGGCGTCTGGCGGCGCAGGTTGCCCTGGGCCTGCGGTCTGTCGTCGAGGCCGAAGACAGCGACCACGATGCCGTCCAGGACGCTCGGCATTCCCGGGTTTCCCGATCGGCTCCGGTGCTCGACGGGCTGTCCGGTTCTCGGATCCGTGCTCCGCGTCCGCCGAAGTTCGGTGGCGAACAGTGCGCTCACCGCGTCGGCCGGCCCGTCGCACGACAGCCGCCGCGGCCCGATGTGCACGTCGGAAACCGCTATGCCGGCTGTCCGGAACACCGCTTTCACGTTGTCCACATTCGCCGGGTCGGCGCCGAATCGTGCGGCCAGTTCGTCCCGCGACACGATTCGTGTGCCGTCGACGAGGTCCTTCGGCAGCGGGGACCGTCTACGCAGGACGACGGTGAACTCGATTCGCTCGGTCGCGTCCACCGGGCCGAGTGGCCGTGCGTCCGCCAGGGCGGTCCGGTCACTATCCGGCAGCGTGGCGTGGGACATGGCTTCACACTGGGACTTTCGCCCACCAACCGGTCATTCTCGACCACTTCCGGCAGTCAGCCGTCGTGCCGATCTGCCCGTTCGCTCATCACCGCCGCGTGGCGTCAGGAACAGTTCGGCGAGCTGGCTGCGGTCAAGCCTGCGGCCCGCGCCCTGCTGCGCAGCCACACGTCACGCCACCGTTGTGCCTCGTGGATGCGACACCCGACGGGCTGGCGCGTGGGCGCGGACTACCGCACTCATACGCCGCAGGCGGCCGACCGGTGTTGCGTACTCTGCCCGCGCGTCTGTAACTTTCACCGCCCATCTGTCCTTTGTGGACATGGTGCGGTGGCCTTGACGTGGCAAGGCCGCCTGGTCCGGCATCAGGATCCCCGGCACCCGAGCGCGTGGATTGACAACTCTTCTCGCGGACGTCGAGGCTGAGACGACGGAATGTTAGCGGTAACAGTCTTCTCGCTCACGGAAATGCCGATCGGACCGCGCAACGGTGGGAGCAACCATAAATGGACCTGCAGCTGACTGGGAGAAGGTCGTGATGAACAGCGGAAGCATCAGCCGCAGGAGTCGATCCCTGATCGCCGTGCTCGCTGCCGCGGCGATGGTCGTCACGGGAGTGGCGCTGGGGGCCGGACCGGCCCTGGCTGCCGCCACCGGCACGCTGCACGGTGTCGGTTCGGGTCGATGCCTGGATGTGCCGAACGCCAGCCAGACCGACGGCGCCTACCTGCAGATCTATGACTGCTCCGGCGGGGCGAGCCAGCAGTGGACGGCGACGGACAGCGGCCAGTTGACGGTGTACGGCGGCAAGTGCCTGGACGTGCCCGGCAGTGCGACCACCGCCGGGACCCGGGTGCAGATCTGGACCTGTAACGGTGGGGCCAACCAGCAGTGGCGGGTGAACGCCGACGGCACGGTGGTCGGGGTGCAGTCCGGGCTCTGCCTGGACGTCACGGGCGCCGGCACGGCCAACGGCACCGCGGTGGAGATCTGGACGTGCAACGGCGGCAGCAACCAGAAGTGGACCGGCCTGTCGACCACGCCACCCGGGGGAGGCGGCAACTGCTCTCTTCCGTCGACGTACCGCTGGACGTCGACGGGCGCGTTGGCGACGCCGCAGCACGGGTGGGTCTCGGTCAAGGACTTCAGCAGCGTCGTCTACAACGGCAAGCACATCGTCTACGCGTCGAACGTCTCCGGGTCGGGGTACGGCTCGATGGCCTTCAGCCCCTTCACGAACTGGTCCGACATGGCCTCGGCCGGCCAGACCGGGATGAGCCAGGGCACCGTGGCGCCGACGCTGTTCTACTTCGCGCCGAAGAACATCTGGGTGCTGGCCGGCCAGTGGGGCGCCACGCCCTTCTTCTACCGCACGTCGAGCGACCCCACCAACCCCAACGGCTGGTCCTCGGCGCAGCCGCTGTTCTCGGGCAGCCTCGGCGGTGGCTCCAACCCGATCGACCAGACGCTGATCGGCGACGGCACGAACATGTACCTGTTCTTCGCCGGCGACAACGGCAAGATCTACCGGGCGAGCATGCCGATCGGCAACTTCCCTGGCAGCTTCGGCTCCTCGTACACGACGGTCATGAGCGACTCGACGGCCAACCTCTTCGAGGCGGTCCAGGTCTACAAGGTGCAGGGCCAGAGCCAGTACCTCATGATCGTCGAGGCGATGGGCGCGAACGGGCGCTACTTCCGCTCGTTCACGGCCAGCAGCCTCGGCGGTTCGTGGACCCCGCAGGCCAGCAGCGAGAGCAATCCCTTCGCGGGCAAGGCCAACAGCGGCGCCAGCTGGACCAACGACATCAGCCACGGTGACCTGGTCCGCAACAACCCGGACCAGACCATGACCATCGACCCCTGCAACCTGCAGTTCCTCTACCAGGGCAAATCCCCCAGCGCCGGCGGCCCCTACGACCAGCTGCCGTGGCGGCCGGGTGTCCTGACGCTGCAACACTGACCCACTCCGCCTGACCACGCATGTCTCGGTGAGGGACCCCAGCCGCCCACCGGCTGGGGTCCCTTCTGGTCTCACATCAGCTGGAGGCTGTGTTCCTCGGTGGACCGGCCGTCGACGGCCGCCAACTCGGGTAGACGCCCGGCCAGCACGAGCGCCCCGACCACCGCGACTATCGCGCAACCCGCCTGGGCGATCATGATGCCGACGCTGTTGTTGGTCGACTCGTGGTAGACGAACAAGCCGATGCCCGACGCCACCAAGGGATCCACGATGGTCAACGTGGCAACGACCGCCGCGGCCGGTCCGTTGGCATGCGCCTGGTTGATCAGCCAGGCGGCGCCGAGCAGAGCGATCGCGATCGTCGCGGCGAACACGAGTGCGATCAGGTTCAGACCGGACGAGCTGATGTGCTGGAGCATCGCGCGGATCACCGCGGACACCGTGCCGTAGAGCACGCCGGCCCCGGTGCCGAACAGCGCGCACCGTCGACGGCCCGTCGTGGCAAGGCCCGATGCCAGCAGAACCGCGACCGCGATCGCACCGATCAGCACCGCGCTGAGCACTGCGCTGGTGGGGATGGCGGCTTGGGTGCTGGTACTGGCCGCGAGCACGACGAAAAGCCCGACGGCCACGCTGGTGAGCGCGATCGCCAGGAATGGCATGCGAGGGCTGCGCCGACCGGGCAGCGCGATCAGGATGAGGGCGAGGATGCCCACGGGCTGGATGACGACCAGCGGCGCCGTGGCGAGCGCAGCGATGTGCATCGCGGCCCCGACCGCCATCATGAGCAGGCCAAGCAGCCACCGCCGGTCGGCCAGGGTTCGCATCAGCGCGCGGCCGGTGAGTAGGCCGGAGTTCTGCCCAGCGCGGACCGCGCGGTGTTGCCAATACGCCGCAACGGCTTGACAACACGCAGCACCGCAGGCCAATCCGACCGACCACCAGATCATTCCGCGCTCCTGCCGGATTCGACGTCCTGCGCGCACCGTACGTCCTGCCGTGCCCGCACCACGCCGATCAACAGCACGCCGACAGCCAGTCAACAGCTTGGCGATAGCTGCCCCGGAGCGTCGTCATCCCTCGGGGTTCCAGAAGTCGGCCCATGCCTCCCGCCTGCGACGACAGGCCGGTCAGGGATTCAGGGCGAGCTACTCGAGTGTTCGCTCGGCAGGGTGGCGGTGGTGGCGGTCCTGCTCGCCATGCGATAAATAGTGCGGACCTGATGGAGGCGCACGCATGTCGGACACGGTGGAGTGGACCCCGGCCGGGGTAGATCGAGACGTGCCCAGCGTGGCGCGGATCTACGACTACCTGCTCGGTGGCAGCCACAACTTCGCCCCTGACCGGGCGATGGCCAACAGGCTGCTTGCCGTTCAGCCCAACGTCGCCGACATCGCCCGCGGCAACCGTGCTTTCCTGCGCCGTGCGGTCCAGTTCATGGCGGAGGCGGGTGTGCGTCAGTTCCTCGACCTCGGCTCGGGCATTCCGACCGCCGGCAACGTGCATGAGATCGCTCAGAAGGTCCTGCCGGGCTCGCGCGTGGTGTATGTGGACTACGAAGGCGTTGCCGTCGCCCACAGTCAACTCCTGCTCGCCGAGAACGAGGACGCCACGATCGTTCAGTGCGACGTCACTCGGCCGAACGATGTGCTGAACGCCGAGGAGACTCGCAGGCTGATCGACTTCTCGCAGCCCGTCGGGTTGCTGGCCATCACGATCGGGCACTACCTGCCGCCCGACTGCGACCCGGCCGGAGTGTTCGCCCGCTACCGCGACGCCATCGCGCCGGGGAGCCACCTCGCGCTCACACACTTGACCGACGACTTCACCAGCGTGCACGGCGACGAGATCATCGAGACGATGAAAAGCACGCAGAACCACGTGTTCCCACGAACTCGCGAGCAGGTGCTGGAGTTGTTCGGCGACTTCGAACTGGTCGAGCCCGGGCTGGTCACGACCTCGGGATGGCGGCCGGACCATGGGATCGCGCCCGCCGTGGAACCTGAGCGGGACGGACTGTACGCGGGGGTCGCGGTCAAACCGTGACACTGTGTCACGTCGTGCGACCTGCCGATAGTCGTGGTTCAGGCCGCTGAGGCGATCCCGTCGACGCCCCTGTTCGAGCTGGCACCGGGTTGGTGAACAGCGTCCGGTCCACACGCTCACGGTGGACTCTACCCGCCCAAGGCGAAGGCTGGACCGGCCCGATGTCCGGGGACTCGGCCACTGAGGGGAGTGCGCGCCCGGGGGTTGCTGGGTACCGTCGACTACGGTGGGTGAACCTGGGGAGGAAGGCGTGGCGGCGGATCAGGCCGCGTTATGTGCTCTCGGCGCATGCCTGCGGCGACTGCGGCTCCGGCGCGGTCTCTCCCTGCGCGGCATGGCCCGCCGGCTCGGCGCCACCGGCCACAGCGCGCTGGTCGACTTCGAGCACGGACGCCGGTTGCCCCCTGCCGGCCTGCTCGCCTTGTACTGCAACGTTTATCCGGATGACGCCGCGGAGCTGACCCGGCTGTGGGACGCCGTGCACGAGGCGCGGGCCCAAGGCGTCGTGGCCGTGCCGTCGCCGTCCGAGCCGGTCGCGCAGCTGCCGGCGGATCTCGCGGACTTCGTCGACCGGGCGGCGGAGTTGTCCCGGGTGCTGGGGTGGATCCGGAAGGAGCCGGCGGTCGTCACCGTGTCCGGCGAACCGGGCGTCGGCAAGTCGAGCTTCGTGCTGCACCTCGCGCATCGCGTTCGGGCCGACTACCCGGACGGCCAGTTGTTCGTCGCACTGCACGGCGCCGGTCCCGCGCCGCTGCCGCCGGCCCAGGTGCTGGCGAAACTCCTTGTCCCGCTGGGCGTTCCGGACAACCGGCTGCCCACGGACCTGGACGGCCGCGCGGCGTTGTTGCGCTCCGTGCTGGCCACGCGGCGGGTGCTGATCGTGTTGGACGACGCCGCCGACGAGGCTCAGGTGCGACCAGCGCTGCCGGGGCACAGCGGGGCGCTGGTGTTGATCACCTCGCGTGGCCCGTTGGCCGCGCTGGACGGCGTGCGGCACGTCCGGCTCGGCGTGTTCGCGCCGGATGCCGCGCTGGAGCTGTTCCGGCGGGTCGCCGGGGCGGATCGGGTCGCGGCCGAGCTGCACGAGAGCAGGCAGATCGTCGCCCACTGCGGGCATCTGCCGCTCGCCACCCGGCTCGCGGCAGCCGGCGTCGCGGCCTGGCCACGTGGGCAGCTGCGGGATTGGGCCGACGAGTTGGCGGACCGGACGACCCGGCTGGATCGGCTGAGGGTCGGCGACCGCGCCGTGAGCACGGTGTTCGAGCTGAGCTATCAAGCCCTGTCCGAGCCGGCGCGGACGCTGTTTCGCCGGGCGCCGCTGCTGCCAGGTCCGGACTTCAGTGCGCGGACCGCCGTTAAAGCGCTTCCCGACGGTGACGTGGACACGGCCCTCGCGGAGCTGACCCAGCGCGGCATGATGCAGGCGTCCGATCGCGCCCGTCGGTACCGAATGCACGACCTGCTCAGGTTGTTCGCCGAGACACGACTCAACCGAGAGGAGGCGGCGGGCGACCGGCAATCGGTCGAACGGGCCGTGCTCGGCGACCTGCTCGGCACCGCATTCGACGCGGGCGCGACGCTGGACCCGTCCGGCTACGCCGTGCCCCGGCCGGAATCCCGGTTCGCCGACCGCGCGCAGGCGGTTCGCTGGCTGGACGCCGACTATCGCTGCGTCACGGCCGGCGTGCGGCGGGCCTGTGAGCTGGGCCTGACCGAGCTGGTGTTCCCGCTGCTGGTGGCCCTGCCGTGGTACTGGGACCTGCGGTGCCACTGGGACGAGTGGCAGGACGTGAACAAGTCCGTCCTGGAGGTGGCCGCGACCGTCGGCGACGGCCTCCGGCAGGTGATCGCGCTGAACAGACTGTGCATCGCACTGCGTTCGGTCGGCGACGCCGAGGCGGCGATCGAACACGGCCGGGCCGCGGTCCGGCTGGCCCGTCGGATCGAGCGTGCCGACGAGGAAGCCGGCGCCCTCGACCGGCTGGGCTGCGCGCTCGGCGATATCGGCCAGCACGAGAGTGCGGCGTCGCTGTTCGCCGACGCGATCCGGCTCAACGAACAGGTGGGCGAGCGCTGGTCGCTGGCCACTACGCGGCGGCACCTCGGTGAGGCGCTGCGGGCACTGGGAAGGCTGGACCAGGCCTCGGCGGCCTTCGAGCAGGCTGCTCGGGAGTTCGGCGAGCTGGACGCGACCCGCTCGCAGGCGATGACCTACTGCGGGCACGCCGACGTGCGGCTGGACCGCGGCGAACTGGACGAGGCCGCGCTGCTGTACCGGGCCGCGATGGAGTCGTTCCGGGCACACGACGACCACTGGGGCGTCGCCTGTGCGCGGCTCGGCCTCGGCCGGGTGTTCACCGCCGTCGGCCGGCGCGAGGATGCCAGGCGAGAACTCGCTGTCGCCGTCGAGGCGTTCGCGGATCTGGGGGACAACAGCTACCAGGCCGCCGCCCTGCGGGCGCTCGCCATGCTGTCGGACGCCTCCGCCTGAGCCGGTCCGGAAGTGGTCCGGGGTCGGTCCGGACCGTGTCGACCACCCGGCTGGCCCTGCTTTCCTCGGATCGAACCCGTTCCGGCACAAGGAGGTTCGATGCGTATCCGGCTACCACTGCTTGCCGCGGTCGTCACGCTGGGCGCCGCGATGATCGCTCTCGCGCCGGCCGACGCGGCCGGCGCTGAACAGCACCACATGTACCTGCGGACGGTCAGCGGCTGGAACTACGTCTCCACGGAGGCAGGCTGGACCGACAGCCAGGGCCGACACGCCAAGAACGTGCTTCGCGCCCGCTCCACGATCCCCGGCCCGTACGAGGGTTATCAGATCCGCCACCTGTCCGGTATGCCCGCCGGCGCCGTCGCGCTCTGGTCGGACGTCGCGCAGGCCTATGTCACCGCCGAGTTCTCCTGGGCCGGCCGCGACCGGGGCACCCTGCACGCCCGGCCCGGCCAGACCACCGTCGGCCCGTGGGAGACGTTCTACCAGGTGCAGATCGGCACCAGCGGCAACTACCCCGTGTTCACGCTCAAAGCGAACGACTCCAGCGGCGGCAGCTACTACGTGTCCGCCGACCAGGGCAGCAACTATCCCGGCGACCTGCAGGGCGTGCTGCAGGCCGACCAGACCGTGGCCAAGGACGGCGAGCACTGGGCTGAGGGTCCCGGCCCGCAGAACCTGGTCACCGGCGACGACTATCCCTGGCGCTACGCGGCCTTCGACCCGACGAAGAACCCGCCGAGCGACTTCGTCGACGCGCCGACCCGGGGCGGCTTCCAGTACGCCCGCGAGTGCGACTCGTTCGTCGCGTGGAAGATCTACGAGAACTCCGGCGGCCGGCAGTACACGCAGATCGGCGGCCCCGGCGGCACGCCGACCGACTACCGCACGTACTCGGTGGACATCAACGGCGGCAACCCGGGCATGGGGCCGGACGCCAAGGACTGGGCGAACAACGCGACGCGCTACAACTCCGGTTTCTGGGTGGACCAGACGCCGACGCCCGGCGCGGTGGCGCAGTGGAACGCCAACTCCGGCGGCATGGCCGGCTTCGGCCATGTGGCCTACGTCGACAAGGTCGACTCCGACGGATCGATCGTGGTCGAGAACTTCAACCTGACCGGGAACGGCGAGTACTCGGTGAACACGTTCAGCACGAAGAGCGCGACCGTGGTGGGGAACCTGACGTTCTCCTGGCCGTCGAACTTCGTGCACATCCATCAGTTCCACTGACCGATCGGCGGGATCTCGCGTCATCGAGGGGCGGCGCGAGATCTGCTTGTCGTGCGGGCGCGGGCGGCCTCCTGCCCGACCTCGTCGAGCGGGTGCTGTCGGCCGAATCAAGCCGGGCCTTGTCTTCGACCTCACCTTGCCGCTGGAGCAGGTCGCCGAGGGCTATCGGGCCATGGACGAACGCCGTGCCATCAAGGCCCTGCTTTGCGGTTGACCTTGTCGGTGGGGCGCTTGTCCAGGTCGACGGCCGTGCCGCGCGGCTGCCGCGCGTCCGGCAAGATCGTTTCGGTTCGCCTGATCGGGGGTATTCGCGGGGCCAGCCAGCTCCGGACCGGGAGGCCCCGATGACCAGCACGAACCGCCAGGACAAACCCAGCCTGCACGACCCGGCCACCATGCCCACCGACATCACCGGACGGCTCTCGGCCTTCGACAAGTTCGCCACCCACGCCGACCACTTCGCCTCCCGCGCCTGGTTCTTCGCGTTCTGCGTGGTGTTGGTCGTGGTCTGGGCGCCGTCGTTCTTCCTGTTCGGCAGCATCGACACCTGGCAGCTGATCATCAACACCATCACCACGATCGTGACGTTCCTGCTCGTGGCGCTGTTGCAGAACACCCAGAAACGCGCCGACGACGCGGTGCAGCACAAGCTCAACGCGATCGCCGAGGGCCTGGCCACCCTCATGGGCCACGTCGCCGGCCAGGACAACGCCGACCTGCGCCGCGACTCCCAAGAACTGCGTGCCGCGGTCGGCCTGGAAGACCGCGAAGGATCCTGAGCCGCTGCCGCTGCGCCGGCCGCCTGTGGGCACGACCGGCGCATCCCGGCACCAGCGTGCCCGTGGCGGGCCACCGCTGGGAGCGTTCTACCGGCTGACGAGTTGCAGAGCCGGCCGGGTACCGAAGTAGGCGGCGCTGGTCACGTACACCGCGTCGTGCGGGGCGAACGCCACGGCGGTCGGGTTCTGGATGTCGCCATGGTCCTTGTCCGCGAGAATCGTGATCGGCCCATCGCCGGCGAACCGGACCACCTGGTTGGCGAAGTTCAGCGCGGCCGTGACCACGCCGCAGTCGTCGATGACGAAGTCGTCGATGCCCAGGCCGGACCGGACGACGACCGGAAGCCCGGCGGCGTGCTGGCCGATCGGGATGCGCAGCAGCACGCCACGGGAGCTGTTCGCGGCGTAGAGGACTCCGCCGCGCAGCTTGAGGCCGTTGACGCCGGGTATCTCCACGCCGTGGTACGTCTCGCCGGTGGGGGCGAGCATGGGCGAGGACAACCATGGTGTCGCGGTGTCCGTGCCGGGCGCGACTCGAAGGATCACGCCGCCGAACGAGTCGGCGACGTAGAGGGCGCCGTCGGTGGCGAAGACGACGCCGTTCGGAAACGCCTGTGTGGACAAGGCGATGCGCCGCGTGGGTGTGCCCGTGCCGGCGAAGGCGCTCAGCGGCACGGTCCAGATCCCGGCGACGGCCGGATCGGCGGAGGACAACCCCACCGCGAGTCGGTCCGGTCGCAGTGGGTCTATCGCCACGCCGGTCGCCTGCCCGGCGGGCAGCGTCACGACCGCCCGGCTGCCGTCGCCGTGGACGGCCACGACGGCGTGCGCATACAGCCAGGTGACGTAGACGGTGCCGTCGGGGCCGACAATCAGGTTCTCGGGGTTCTGTCCGCTGCCGGCGTCGAAGGACGCGACAACCCGCACCCCCGAGGACGCGGCGGCCGGACCCGCCGCGGCGACGAGCACGGCCAGGACGGTGGCGATCGTGGCGACCGCGCGGTGTCTCCACGACGATCTGATGGTGATCGGGGACAAAGTCGTTCTCCTGTCAGGTGGGCCCGAGAGGGTGCGTTCGACCACCCGGCGGGCACGCGCCCGCCGACGCATCCCACCGGATGGTCGCTCACTCGGCCGGGCGCTCGGAGGCTCGGACGCGCTGGTAGGTGAGGTGGGTGAGGCTGTCGCCGACGGTGCGCACGTCGACCAGCCGCATCTGCTGGTGATTGCTGGTCCGGCCGAACAGGCGCTCGCCCACACCCATCACCAGCGGAAACACCACCAGCCGCAGCTCATCGACAAGGTCGTGCTCGACCAGCGTGTGCATGAGCCGGGTACTGGCGTAGACGCGGATCTCACCGGACACGGTGCGCTTGAGCGCCGCGACCGAGTCCACGACATCACCGGCGAGCACCGTCGAGTTGATCCAGTCGGGATCGGCGAGCACGGTCGAGACGACGAACTTGGGCAGGCTGTTCAACCGGTCCGCCAACGTGCCGGTGCGCGGTGGATACCGCGCGGCGAAATACTCGTAGCTGCGACGCCCCAGCAGCACGGCCTGCGCGCCCAGCGCGTCGTCCGCGATCATCTTGTACCACGCCTCGCGGTCGGCCGGACCGAGCGCGGCACGCCAGTCGTCGCGGCTGACCCCCTCCTCGGCGGTCGGGTCCTGGGTGACTCCGTCGAGCGAGATGTTCTCGAAGGCGACGATCGTTCCCATGTCGGTGCTCCTCTGCTCCGCGGTCGGACTCCTCGACGAGATAGACACCGCCAGGTCGGTGAGACTGGGCGCTCGCCGGCCGCCCAGTTCCCTGGTCGACCGGTGTCCATATCCGAAGGAAGTGCCGTGTGCGGCGGGAGAGGGTGACACGAGCGTGGTGACCGACAACCTGATGTCAAGGGCGCGAGCCGGGGACGGCGAGGCGTTCGCGGCACT
This sequence comes from Kutzneria sp. NPDC051319, assembly GCF_040682195.1. NCBI lineage: Bacteria > Bacillati > Actinomycetota > Actinomycetes > Pseudonocardiales > Pseudonocardiaceae > Kutzneria > Kutzneria sp. NPDC051319. The sequence continues at coordinate 44,991 of NZ_JBFBAM010000051.1, forward strand.
GATCCAGCCGTACCGTAAGGAGTTGCAGGTGCACTGCTACCGGATGCTCGGCTCGATGCAGGAAGCCGAGGACATCCTGCAGGACACGCTGCTGGCCGCCTGGCAGGGTCTCGGCGGCTTCGAGGAACGCGCCTCGATCCGCACCTGGCTGTACCGGATCGCCACCAACCGGTGTCTCAACGCGCGTCGCTCGACAAGTCGACGCCTGGCCAGGGAATGGAACGTGCCCGACGTCGAACCGCCCGAGCCGACCCGGCTCGGCGAGGTCGTCTGGCTGCAGCCGTGTCCCGACCCCCTGCTCGACACACCGCTCGGGCCGGAGGCCCGCTACGAGCAGACCGAGACGATCTCGCTGGCGTTCGTCACCGCGTTGCAGGCGCTGCCGCCGCGCCAGGTTGCCGTGCTCGTGCTGCGTGACGTGCTCGGATTCCCCGCGGCCGAGGTGGCCGCGATGCTGGACTCGACGGTCGACTCGGTCACCAGCGCCCTCAAGCGGGCCCGGGTCACCCTGCCCCGCCGCCCGGCCGGCGATCACCAGCCGCCCACACCTGGCTCAGCCGCCGAGGGCACGGTGGTGGCGAAGTTCGTCCGCGCGTGGGAGTCCGCCGATCTCGACGCCCTGGTGGAGCTGCTGACCGACGACGTGTTCATCTCGATGCCGCCGATACCGCTGGAGTACGAGGGCCGAGAGCCCGCCGCCCGCTTCTGCGCCAGCGTCTTCCGCGCCGGCCGCAGGTTCGACCTCGTGCCGACCCGAGCCAACGGCCAACCTGCGTTCGGCGCGTACCTGCGCGCCCCCAACGGCATCAGCCATGGCACCAGCCTCTACGTGCTCACGCTCGCCGGCGACCGCATCAGCGCCATGACCGCATTCGACAGCACCATGCTTCCCCGGTTCGGCCTGCCCCGCTCACTCCCGAGCCGAGACACCTGACCCTGTCGCCGCCGAGCGTGCGCATCACGGACAACGGTCCTCGGGGAGTTATGTCGGCTTGCGGCCCCATGCGGTGATCATCGGTGCGAGCATGAGGTGGAGATCGCCACGGGCGAGGTTCGCGAGGTGTGTCTCGATCTCCTCGACGGTTGCCAGTCCAGCGGCCAGCAGGTGGTCGCGAACGTGCTGGATCGTGGCCGCTTCGAGGGTGGCGCAGGCGGGTGATCCGATCGGGAAGTAGGCCTCCGCGCGGACATCCTCCAGGTCCGCCTCACGCAGCAGCCTGGGCAGCGTGCGACCGTACGCGAGGTCCGCGCCGCGCTCGACCATCAGCGTGCGGATTCGGGTGCGCAGGCGGTTCGCCAACTCCTCGGCGGGACCGCGTTCGTCCGGACAGGCGAGCGGCTGCAGTGCGGGGTCCGCATCCTCGATCACCAGCCACCCGCCAGGCCGGAGCGCATCGACCATGACCCGCAGCGCGGCCGCGCGGTCCTTGAGGTGGACCAGCACCAGTCGGGCGTGGACCAGGTCGAACGTCTCCGCCGGCGGCGGGTCGCCCGTCACGTCATGCCGCCGCACTTCCAGCGCACCGCCTGCTGCCGGCTCGGTCCACGAGACGTCGATGTCGGTGGCCAGCACCCGGCCGCCGGGCCCCACCCGCTCCGCCAGACCGCCCGGTACCGAGACGCCGCCGGCGCCGACCTCCCAACACCGCCATCCTTCGGCGAGCCCCACGTCGTCGAGGTGGCGAAACGTCCAGGGGTCGAACAGTTCGGCCAGCGCTTCGAACCTTTCGCCCGCTTCCGGGCGGCGGTTGTCGAGCAGGTAACGGTTCACGGCGACAGCATACGAGCGGCCCCGCTCAGGCTCATTCAGTTCGTCGGCGGGAGGCTCAGTCCAGTGCGATTGCTGGGCGCGGCGGCGATCTGACTGAAGCCTGGCCGATCGGCCGGCTCCAGCCGCCAGAGATGGTCGGTCGTGCCGTTGTCGTGGAACTGGACCGCGGGCGCGCTGTCCTGTGTGGACATGTTTGCCACGCCCAGCAGCAGGCCGCTGTTGAGGTTGCGGAGCTGGAACTGGCCGCCGCCGGTGTCGATCAGACTCCACAGGTGGTCGGTCGTGCCGTTGTCGTGGAACTGAACCGCGGGTGCGCTGTCCTGTGTGGACATGTTCGACACGCCCAGCAGCAGGCCGCTGTTGACGTTCTGGATCTTGTACTGACCGCCGCCGGCCGGCGTCAGGCGCCACAGGTGATCGGCGGTGCCGTTGTCGTGGAACTGGACCACCTGGGCGCCGTCCTGGGTGGACATCTGGTCGACGCCGAGCAGCAAACCGCTGTTGACGTTCTGAATGTGGAACACCGGCGGACTCCACACCTCGAACTCCTGCAGGCCCCAGCCGATGCCGCCGCCACGGTTGGGGGCGACGACCCGCAACCGGTCGGTGCTCAGCGCGGGGAAGGTGACCTCGTCGGACTGCCGGACCTGGCCGGGCACGCTGGCCCAGCCGCTGCCGGTGTCGTACTGAAGGTCGTACGACACCGGCGAACGCACGCCGCCACCGTCGTCGTAGAAGGTGAGGCGGACGTCGCTCACCGACACTGTGCGTTGGAAATCGACGCCGTAGTAGTCGCTGGCGTTGGGGGAGGCGTAGCTCGTCCAGCGGCTGTTCTCGGGGATGCCGGTGCGGTAGACGATGCCGTCGATCGCGTTCCAGACGTTGTCGTACGGGGAGGTGTAGGACGCGAACGGCTGCGGACCGCTCGCGAAACGCTGGCCGTTGGCGGCGATGTCGACGAGACCGGAGGCCGGCTGGGTGATGGCCGGCCCGACGGGCACGGTCACCGCCCTCGGCGTCGGCGAGGACGCTACCTGGCGGCCGTCGACATACACGTGCATGCCCGCGCCCTGGTGATACCGAGAACCGGTGCGGTCCCACAGCACAGTGACGTTGTGGCCGTGGTAGGGGGTGTTCTCCAGCGCGAAATAGTCCCAACCGGACGGGGCGAGGGGCTTGATCGTCAAGGTGTTCCCGGCCTGGCCGCGCAGACCGATCAGGCCGGAGATGACGTTGTCGTTGAAGGTGGAGTGGTTGTAGTCCTCGCTGTGGTCGTACGAGTCGTAGATCCACGTGGGCTGGTCCGGGTCGTGCGCCTCGGCCACGTACGGCTGTCCGTTGCGATACTGGGTGGCCGCGTAGGTGTGCAACATCGACACGTAGTCGCTGGCGGTGATGACCGACTGTGCGGGGTAGTCGTCCAGCAGGTTGGCCACTCCGGTCAGCGTCTGCGAGGTCTCGTACGGCCAGGACGGCCCGTCCCAACGGCAGCACTGGGCAGCCTCGTGCATGAACCACCGACTGCGCCGCTCGGTGGTCGTCGGCCCGTACGCGGCGGCGAAGCCGTTGGGGTCCTTCAACTGCGCGAACGCCGAGGAGTCCGATGCTGCCGGCATGTCGAACATCCACGGCACGAAGCCCATCTCCTCGCGCGTGTCCAGCAGCGCGTGGGAGGGGTTGTCGTCCCGGGGCATGTCGTAGAAGAACTGGCGGCTGGGATCCCACAGGTGGGTCTGCATCGCCGCCTGTAGGGCCGAGGCGCGGTGGGCGAAGTCGGCTGCCGTCGCGGTGTCGCCGGTCAGCCCGGCGATCTGGGCGATGGCCATGGCGTCGCCGTACTGATAGGCGTTGATGGTCGGCCGGAAGCCGGCGCCGCCGTGGTACGGATTGCTGGACTCGTACGAGGACGGCGAGTACTCGGTGGCATCCCAGACCGGCACCTGCCAATACAGACCAAGTCCGCTGTCGAAGTGATCGGCCCACCCGTCGTACTGGCGGATCAACGCCTGCCGCTCGGCGGTGGTGAAGCCGGCGTCACCGGCCGCGAGATACTGCTGCCACACCGCGCTCGCAGCCCAGAAGCTGTACTCGTGCGCCCAGTCCCCGGTGTCGGGGTTGACGCCGTCGGTGCGGGGCTTGGCGAACTGGCCCGGGCCGTTGAGCCAGTAGTCGATGTCGTCCTTGGTGTACTGCTGGTCGCGCAGCCAGCGGCCCTCGGTGATCTGGTGCCCGGCCGCCGCCACGACGCCGCCGTAGGGGGCGCCGTAGCTGACCGGCTGCAGGAACTCGTTGGACAGCCAGCCGTATTCCGGTCCGGTGTAGACCAGATGTTCCCTGTAGGTCTGCCAGCGGTAGTAGTAGACGTCCTGGATCTGCTTGTCCGGCACCTCCAGGAACGGGATGTTGGCTTCGTACCAACCGGGATCCTCAACCGAACCGAGTAATGCGGTGTGGTCGAGGAAAGTGGTCGCCGCGGCCGAACCGCCGACGGCGGGGGCGGCCGGCGCGGCGACGGCGAGCAGCACCACGGCGGCGGCCATGGCCCACCCTGCCCGCCCCATGTCAGTGCTTTCCGGCACGCAGGGCGAGCAGCGCGAACATGCCGCCGACCACCGGGCGCGCCTGGAAACCGGACTGACGGCCGGAGATCGTGTCGTAGAGGTCGGTGAACGGCACTCGGCTGGCGCTGGTCGTCACGAAGTCGTACACGTCGTTGACGAACGCGTCACGAACCGCGGGGTGGTCGTGCTGCCAGGCCGCAGTCCACAGTGCCCAGTCGGCCTTGGTGTAGGAGTGCCGAAGGTCCAGCGGCGTGCCGAACTGGTTGCGGTGCTGGAGATACCACGTCCCTTCCTCTGCCGTCACCGCGGCCGGGATCAGGTCGAGGCCGAGCAGCGTGTCGGCGAAACCGTTGTACTTCAGGCTCCAGGTGCCCGGCCGGTCGTAGGCGAGTTTGAGCTGTCCGGTGGCGTCGGTCGCCTTGGCCCGCCACTGGGCAATGTAGTCCTTGGCCACGTTCAGGTAGTGCGCGGCGTCGGCGGTGTTGCCGGCCGCCGTGGCGATCTGCGACATCGCGCCGATGGCGACGATGCCCTTCAACGCCAGGTTGACGCTGTGCGCGATGAAGCCGGTGAAGTCGTCGGTCTGGTTCTGGTAGCCGGGGTCCAGGGCGTTGTCGACGAGGTAGTCGGCCCACTGCTTGAGGATCGCGTAGTGGCCGGTCTTCTTGGCCGCGGCGAACATGATCAGCATGTTCGCGGACTCCTCGACCGGCATGTCCTCCTCGTTGCCGTCGTTGTGGCCGCCGGCGTTGGGGTAGCTGGAGCCCAGGTCGTGCTCGGCGAAGTTCTTCGGCCAGCCGCCGGTCTCGGCGTAGTCCAGCACCGGTTCCAGCAGCAGGCTCAGGTACTGCGGGTCGAGGTAGGCGAACACGGGCATCGCCGGGTACAGCACGTCGATGGTGGAGACGTTGCCGTCGCTGGAGATCTCCTTGAGAAACGCCCACGGCCGGCCGTCGCGGACCACCAGTTCGGTGCCGGCGTAGGCCTGACGCAACGCCAGCGCGCACAGCGCCGCGTACTTGGCGCCGCCGGCCCGACGGGCCTCGGAGGTGACCTTGTCGTCGAGGCGGTCCGAGCGGCCGAAGGCCTGCTTGTCCGCGTGGAAATCCGCGACCATGCGGCGCCAGTCCGGCCAGTACATGGTCCACAATGGATTCAACGGCGTGCCCAGGTAACTCACCGCCGGGGTGCGGATGTGCCCGACGGAGACGACGAACGGGTCGGTCGGACCGCGGACGGCTCCCAGGTCGAGGGTGAACCCGGCCACCGGCCACCGATCACTGATCCGGCGTGGCTGGGCGGCATCCACGGTGTCGTCGAGCCGGGCCTTCTGCCGCACGGCAACGTCCTCGCCGATCTGCCAGGTCAGACCGGGCCGCTCCGCGGTGCTCCAGGTGACCGTGCCCCAGGACGCCATGTCGTCGTGCTCCGCCAGCACACCCGGGTTCGCCGGGGTGAACGACAGCGAACGGACTCCGTCGGCCGACGTCGAATCCCACCCCACGGAGGCGTTGGAGTCACCGTTGGTCCATTCGGCGCTGATGTCGACGTACAGGGAGACCTGGTGCGCCCTGCCGTCGACGCTGCGGGCCTGCATCGAGACGTAGGACAGCGGCATGGACTGCCGACGCAGGTCGCCGGGCTCGATGGGGGACAGGAACGTGACCGTGAGCTCGACGCCGCCGCCGTTGAGTGTGAACCGGGACTTCGTGGGCGTGACGGTCACGTCGGTCTGGATCATGCCGCGCGGCGCGGCGTCGGGCAGCGCCGGCGCGCCGATGAACACGTGGGCCACGCCGTCGATCCGGGCGATGCCGGCCATCGCGGTCGTGCGGCCGGTCCAGAAACCGGCCCATTCGCCGGCCAGGTAGTCACCGGCCAGCCAGGTGCTCAGGTACGGCGAGCGGACCGCGAGCGGCGTGGCCGGCGGTCGCACCGGGTGGAAGCCCGACGGTGCGGGGGAGTTCGGGGCCGACTCCTCGGCGGCCGATGCGTTCGTTGCCAGCAGGGAAGACGCGGCGAGCGTCAGACCGGCGGCGCCGGAGAACCGAAACAGGTCACGGCGTCCGAGCGACGCCGGTGCTGCTTCGAGGTGGTCACGGTCAGAGGGCACGGTCGTCTCCCAGTGGTCACAGGGATAGGGACACTGCGTGGCTCCTCGGTCTTACATCGTTGGCACAACGTTGTAAATCGGTCTGTCCGGTTCAGGACAGTGAACAGGTCCGGTCGGTCGATGATGCTCCGTCGGATCGCCGGCGCGCACGGTTCACATCCGGTAGCTGGTTTCGGCTGCCTGGACAAGACCGCGGACCACCGGGTTCCGGCTGGTCCGCGGCCAGGCCACGACGATCTCGCTCGGCGGCCGGTCGGCCAGCGCGACGACGACCAGCCCGGCCGGCAGTGGTTGGTCGACGGGGGCCAGCGCTGAGATCCCGTTCCATACGACTGCCTGCAGGCATTCCTGGATGGTGCGCATGACCGGCGCGGCGGCGTCGTGCGGTCCGCCGGTCCAGTAGGCGGTCCACGCCGGGTCGGCGTCGTCCGGCAGTCGGACCCACCGGCGGCCGACCAGGTCGGCCGCCGAGACTGTGACGTGGTCGGCGAGCGGATCGCTGTCCCGCACCACTACCCCGACCGGCACCGAGCGCAGCACGTGTGTCCTGATCCCGGTGCTGTCGAAGGGGGTTCGGGTCAGCGCCACGTCGACGATCCCGGCGCGCAGTCCGGCCGTCGGGTCGCCGAGATCGGCTTCGTGGATGCTGACGTTCACGTGCGGATGGCGGTCACGGAAAAGGGGGACCAACCGTCCGGCGGCGTGCTCGGCCGTGTCCGCGAGCGTCCCGATCGTCAGGTTCGCTGTTCCCGACGCGGCGATGACCAGTCCGGGAATCCGGTCGGCCTGCCGCAGCAACGCGACGGCTTCGCCGTGCAGCACCGTGCCGGCAGCGGTGAGGGTGACGCCCTTCGGGGTGCGTTCGAACAGCGGGACGCCGAGTTCGTCCTCGAGTTGCCGGATCGCCCGGCTCAGCGGCGGCTGGGTCATGTGCAGGCGGCTCGCCGCCCGGCCGACGTGACGCTCCTCGGCCACGGCGACGAAGTACCGGAGCACGCGCACATCCACCCGAACACGATACCCGTGCGGTATCGGGTTGTCGGAAATGGACTTGGACGTGCGGGCGGCCACGGGCGAAGGATCGGAAGCAGAATGCGGAGAGGAGCAGAGCCCATGACCGACCGCACGCTCAAGATCGGGTGCTTCCGGTACGACACGACACAGCCGTTGTTCGACGGGACCGTGCCCGCCGACGGCCTCGACCGCGTGCTGGAAACCGCCGCCACGCTGCCGGAGATCTTCGAACGACTGATCCGCGGGAACGAGTTCGACGTCGCCGAGCTGGGCCTGACGTTCTACCTCCGGCTGCTGGAGTCGGACCGATCGCTCGTGGCACTGCCGATCTTCCCGAACCGGGTGTTCCGGCACTCGTGCGTCTTCGTCAACACCCGTTCGGGGATCACCGGACCAGGCGATCTCGTGGGCCGGACCATCGGCGAGTTCGGCACCTACGGCCAGGACTCGGGCGTGTGGTCCAAGGGCATCCTGATGGACGACCACGGGTTCCGGCCCGAACTGAACCGCTGGCTGATCGGCGGCCTCGATCATCCGTCCGCGCCGTTCGACTTCATTGCCCACCCGCGCCCGGACAATGTCGACGTGTCCGACGCGCCCGAGGGAAGAGCGCTGAGCGACATGCTCGATGTCGGCGAGATCGACGCCTTGTTCTCCGCCAACGTTCCGCAGTGCGTGCTCGACGGATCCCCGAACGTCGCCCGGCTGTTCCCGGACTTCGAACCGCTGGAACGCGACTACCACCGGCGCACCGGCATCTTTCCGATCATGCACACCATCGTCGCTCGGCGAGACCTCCTGCGGGAGCGCCCTGGTCTCGCCCGCGACGTCTACCGCGTCTTCGCCGCGGCCAAGGACGCGGCCGCCGACCGCTATCGCCGCAACCGCAGGCTGTACCAGGTCCAGACCATGGTCCCGTGGATGAACGCGCTGATCGAGCGCAACGACGAGGAGTTCGCCGAGGACTGGTGGCCCTACGGCATCTCGGCCAACCGTGTCACGCTCGAAGCGTACCTGCGCTACCACTACGAGCAGGGCCTGTCCTCGCGGCCGTGGAAGGTCGAGGAGATCTTCGCGCCGGAATTGCTGGACACGTGACCTCCGACGACGGCCGGGAAGGACGGTGACTGCACCCAGGATCGGCGGGGCGACAGCCTCGCCTCCCGGCCGTCGTGCACCGCAAGTACCGAACGCGCCTCATGACGCAGGCACCGGCGCGGCAGGTCGACGACCGTCACGCGTGGTCGAGCAGGGCAAGCACCTTGGCCGCCATCGCGGCCGGGTCGCCGTCCTGGGGACGGAGCACGAGTGCGGGCTCGACGGGAACCTCGTAGGGATCGTCGACCCCGGTGAAGCCGGTGATCTCGCCGGCCCTGGCCCGCGCGTACATGCCCTTGGGATCGCGGGCCTCGCAGACGTCGACGGGCGTGTCCACGAACACCTCGACGAAGGCGAGCCCGGCGGCCACGTGCCGGGCTCGCACCAGGTCGCGGTCGGCGCGGTACGGGCTGATCAGGGACACCACCGCGACCAGCCCGGCGTCGGCGAACAGCTGGGCCACCTCGCCGACGCGCCGCACGTTCTCGGCCCGATCCGCAGCGCTGAACCCCAGCCCGGCGTTAAGGCCGTGCCGGAGGTTGTCGCCGTCGAGCCGATAGGCCGGACGGCCGGCGAGCACCAGGCGGCGTTCCAGTTCGGCGGCGATGGTGGACTTGCCGGAGGCCGAGAGGCCGGTGAGCCACACCGTCAGACCCCGCGTCGCCCGGTCGGATCGGCCGACCGCGGTGGGGTGCCAGACCACGGACGCGCTGGGCTCGGTGATCATGCCGGCGGCGACCGTGTTGTTGGTGGCGTCGTCGACCAGGATGAAGCTGCCGGTCGACCGGTTGCGGCGATAGGAGTCGAACAGCAGCGGTGTCTGCGTGCGGAGCCGAACCCGGCCGATCTCGTTGAGCGACAACGAATCCGCGGCCTCGTCGCGGTGCAGGGTGTTGACGTCGATGCGGTAGGGCAATTCCTGTACTTGGGCCCGGACCGAGCGCGTGGTGTGCCGCATCGTGTAGCGGGCGCCCGGCGTCAGCGTGGACCGTTCGGTGAGCCAACAGACCATGGCGTCGATGTCCTGGCTGACGTGTGGTCGGTTGTGTGGACGGCAGATCAGGTCGCCGCGCGCCACGTCCAGCTCGTCGTCGAGTCGCACGGTGACCGCCTGCGGCGGGAACGCCTCGTCGACCGGTTCACCACCCGGACCCCAGATTTCCCTTATCCGCGAGGGGAAGCCGGCTGGCAGTACCACGACCTCGTCGCCCGGCTTGAGCACGCCACCGGCCACGGTGCCGGCGTAACCCCGGAAGCCCTGCGCGCGGATCACATACTGGACCGGGAGCCTCGCGTCGATGAGGTTGCGGTCCGAGGCGACGTGCACCTCCTCCAGGTGGTGCAGCAGCGAGGTTCCCTCATACCAGGGCATGTTCGCGCTGCGCTGCACGACGTTGTCGCCGTGCAGCGCGGAAACGGGCACGAACGCGAGGTCGGCCACGGTCAGCTTCATGGCGAACCGGCGGAATTCCTCGCGGATCTCCGCGAACCGCTCGGCCGACCAGTCGACGAGGTCCATCTTGTTCACGCACAGCACCAGATGGGAGACGCCAAGCAGGCTGGCGATGAACGCGTGCCGCCGGGACTGCTCGACGATGCCCTTGCGCGCGTCGACCAGGATCAGCGCCAAGTCCGCGGTGGACGCGCCGGTGACCATGTTCCGCGTGTACTGCACGTGTCCGGGCGTGTCGGCGATGATGATCTTACGCTTGGGCGTGACGAGATAGCGGTAGGCGACGTCGATGGTGATGCCCTGCTCGCGTTCGGCCCGCAGCCCGTCGGTGAGCAGGGCCAGGTTCGGTTCGGCCTCGCCGCGGGCGCGGCTGGTGCGCTCCACCGCGGCGAGCTGATCGGCGAAGATCGCTTTCGAGTCGTGCAGCAGCCGGCCGATCAGGGTGGACTTCCCGTCGTCGACACTGCCCGCGGTGGCCAGCCGTAGCATCAGAAGTAGCCCTCCTTCTTGCGATCCTCCATGCCCGCCTCGGATATCCGGTCGTCGGCGCGGGTCGCGCCGCGCTCGGTGGTCCGGCTGGCCGCCACCTCGGTGATCACGGCTTCCGCCGTGGTGGCGGTGGATTCCACGCAGCCGGTGCAGGTGGCGTCGCCGACGGTGCGGAAGCGCACCGATGCCTCGAACGGCTCGTCGCCGTCGAGCAGCGTGATGAACCTGGTGTGGGCCAACAACATCCCGTCCCGATGTAGAACCCGGCGCCGATGCGCGTAGTAGAGCGACGGCAGGTCGATGCGCTCGGCGGCGATGTAGCGCCAGATGTCCAGCTCGGTCCAGTTGGACAGCGGGAAGACGCGGATGTGCTCGCCTTTCCGGTGCGCGCCGTTGTAGAGGTTCCACAGCTCGGGCCGCTGGTTGCGGGGATCCCACTGGCCGTACTCGTCGCGGAAGCTGAACACCCGCTCCTTGGCCCGCGCCTTCTCCTCGTCGCGGCGCGCGCCGCCGAACGCCGCGTCGAAGCCGTTCTCGGCGATGCCGCGCAGCAATGTGGTGGTCTGCAACCGGTTCCGGCTGGCTCGCGGGCCGGTCTCCTCGACGGCCCGGCCCGCATCGATGTCGTCCTGGACGGTGGCGACCACGAGCCGCACACCGAAGCGGGCGACCGCGCGGTCCCGAAACGCCAGCACTTCGTCGAAGTTGTGGCCGGTGTCCACGTGCAGCACCGGGAACGGCACCGGCGCCGGCCAGAACGCCTTGGCCGCCAGGTGCAGCAGCACCACCGAGTCCTTGCCGCCGGAGAACAGCAGCGCCGGCCGCTCGAAGGTGGCCGCCACCTCACGCAGGACGTGCACCGACTCGGCTTCCAGCGCCCGCGGCGGGGACAGCTCGTACGCAGTGGTCATGGCGGAACCACCCTTCACGTCGGAAGGAAATTAGAACAGGTTCTTGTTCTTGGTCAACCGAGGGCGCAACCTGGACGGCGCCACTTCCGCCAGAGGAGGACCCCGATGGACCTGATCGCGATCGAGGAGATCCGCCGGCTCAAACACCGCTATCTGCGCAGCCTGGACCTCAAGCGCTGGACCGAGTTCGCGCTGACGCTGACCGCCGACGCCACGGCCGACTACGGCACCCCGGTCTACGGCGACCGGCTGGTGCTGGCCGGCCGGGACGAGATCGCCACGTTCATGAGCCGCCGGCTCGGGCCGGAGGTGATCACCGTGCACTTCGCCGGCCAGGCCGAGATCGACATCGACGGCGACGAGGCGACGGGAACCTGGAACATGATGGACACCGTGATCGCGACCGATCGTCAGGTCGTGATCCAGGGCGCCGCCTTCTACGAGGACCGCTACCGGCGCGAGGACGACGGCGTGTGGCGGATCAGCCACACCGGCTACGACCGGACCTACGAGGCGATGTTCACGCAGACCGACCTGCCCGGCTTCAAGCTCACCGCCAACCGGTGGGCCGCCGTCCACTGACCTGTTCGGTGACGGTGTCGGCCGCGGCGACGAGCGCGTCGCCGCGGCGGGCGATCTCGGCGCCGGTGATGGCCTCGCCGACGTACAGGGTGAGCACCAGCTCCTGCCGGCCGTCGGCGTCGAAGGTCGGCGCGGCGATCAGGCTCACCGGGTGTTTGCGCCGTGTCGCCAGGTCCGCGCCGAGGTACACCCGCTCGCCGAGGCTGGACACCATCTCGCCGACCAGGTCCCGCACCTCGGCCGGCAGGTCGTACGCGGCGACGCCGGCCATCAGCGAGTGCAGCCGCATGCCGGCGGGGGACAGGCTTTCCACCAGATAGCCGCGTTCACGGCATTCGCCGACCACACGGCGCAGGTGCGCGCGGTCGGTCCGGGACGGCAGCGTCGGCGGCCGGGCCAGCCACTCGTCGAGGGCCCGGTCGCCGCCCCACAACACGTACATCAGCCCGACCGGCGGGGCGAACGGGTAGGTCTGGCCGACCTTGACCGTGGCGGCGGCCCGCGCCGGCCCGCTGCGCTCCAGCACCATGATCTGCTCGCCGACCACGGCGGACGCCGTGCAGACGGTGTCGTAGCGGGTGCTCAGCTCGGCGAGTTCGCGCCGGGCCAGGGCCGCCGCCGTGAAGTCATTCTGGGCAACGCGTCCCGCGGCGATCAGCGCCGGACCGAGCCGGTAGGCCTTCGTTGCCGGATCGTGCACCAGGTAGCCGCCGCGGGTCAGCTCGGTGGCGATGCCGAGGCAGGTCGGCTTGGCCAGCCCGACCGCGCGGGCCAGTTCGGACAGGCCGAAGCGCCGGCCCGGGTGTGCGATCAGGAAGTCCAGCACCGCCACCACCCGCTCGGTCGGCGGCGAGCGCCGGGTCACCATTGCCAACTTCTAGAACGCGTTCTAGCCTGGCTGGGTCGGCGTTTGTACCGCATCGGTACATATTTGTACCGCCGTAACCGAGGTGTCAAGGAGCCGCCCGTGCTCACCCAGCCGTTCGCCGACGCCGTCGCCGAGGCCGAGAAGGTCATCGCCGAGGCCCCGCACATCCGGACCGAGCAGGACCTCGTCGAGGGCTACGACTACCTGGCCGGCAGCATCCGGGCGTCGCTGCAGATGGCCTGGGCCTACCAGCGCGACTTCCCGTACTTCGTCCGGTCCACCGGTCCGTACACCAAGCTGGGCCTGGACAACCCGGACACCCTGTACTTCCACGCCTATCTGCGCGACGACTGCGAATACGTGGTGACCGGCCGCCGCGGCAGCACCGCCGACCTCAGCTTCCAGGTGCTCAACGGGGACTACTCGCCGGTGGACGTGCCGGACAGCCTGACCGCGTTCGACGACCGGGCGTTCGAGATCGGTCCGGACGGCTCGTTCGAGCTGCGGTTCGGCCCGGCCAAGGCGGACGCCGGCCCGAACTACTTCACCCTCGGGCCCGGGTCGGCGATGCTCATCGTGCGGGAGGTCTTCAGCGACTGGCGCACCGAACAGCCCGGCAGCATTCGCATCCGCCGGGCCGGCGCCACCGGCGCACCGCCGCCGCTGACCAGGGACGTGCTGGCCAAGCGCTACGGTGTCGCCGGCAAGATCCTGATCAGCCGGCTGCGCACCTTCCTGGCCTTTCCCGAGTGGTTCTACCTGAAGCTGCCGGTCAACACGATGACCGCGCCGCGGGCCACGCCCGGCGGGCTGAGCACCCAGTTCTCCTCGGTCGGCCACTACGACCTGGCCGACGACCAGGCCATGATCGTCACCGTGCCGGCGTCGGACGCGCCGTACCAGGGCTTTCAGCTCGGCAGCATGTGGTACGTGTCGCTGGACTACATCAACCACCAGACCAGCCTCACCGCCGACCAGGCCCGCGTCGACCCGGACGGCCGGATCCGGTTCGTCGTCAGCGAACGCGACCCGGGTCTGGCCAACTGGCTGGAGTGCACCGGCCACGCCCGGGGTTACCTCCAGATCCGCTGGCAGCGACTGGCCCGCGAGCTCAGCACCGAGGACGGCCCCGAGGTGGAAGTGGTTGCCGTGCAAGAACTTCCGGAGCGGCTGCCGTTCCACGAGCAGAGCCGGATCACGCCGGCCGAGTACGCGGCACGGATCGCCGTGCGCCGGGCCGCCGTGGCCGACCGGATGCTGGGCTGAGGCGATGACCGGGGGACGGGACGGCGTCGGCACGGTCGAGGACCTGCACGCCTCGGCGACCAAGATCACCGGGTTGGCCGACTTCGGCGACGACGAGTACCGCGACGGACTCGCCGTGCTGCTGGCGTCCTACGAACGCGACGCCGGCCTGACACCGTTGGGCAACAAGGTGATGCGCTCCTTCCTGCGTGGGGCGCTGGTGTCCCGGCTGCTCAGTGAGGCCGCGTGGCAGCAGCATCCCGAGCATGCGCGGGTGCCGATCGAGCGGCCCATCTTCGTGACGGGGCTGCCGCGCACCGGAACCACCGCGCTGCACCGGTTGCTCGCCGCGGATCCGGCGCACCAGGGCCTTCAGGTGTGGCTCACTGAGGTGCCGCAACCCCGACCGCCCCGCGAGACCTGGGCCGGCAACCCCGTGTTCCAGGCGATCGAGGAGAACTACCGTCGCCACCACGTCGACCATCCCGAGTTCATGGGGCTGCACTACATGTCGGCCGACGAGGTCGAGGAGTGCTGGCAGCTGCTGCGTCAGTCGATGCGGTCGATCTCCTACGAATGCCTCTCCCACCTGCCGACGTACTCCAGCTGGCTGGCCGGCCAGGACTGGACCGAGGCCTACCGCCGGCACCGGCGCAACCTCCAGCTGATCGGCCTGCCCGACCGCGATCGCCGCTGGGTGCTCAAGAATCCCAGCCACCTGTTCGCCCTCGACGCGCTGCTGGCCGCGTACCCCGACGCACTCGTGATCCAGACGCACCGGTCCCCGCGGTCGGTCATCGCATCGGTGTGCAGCCTGAACCAGCAGGCCAGTGCCGGCTGGTCCACGGTGTTCGAGGGCGATGTCGTCGGGCGGGACCAGTTCGACCTGTGGGCGCGGGGCCTGGACCGCTTCACCGCCGACCGGGCCAAGCACGACCCGGCGCAGTTCTTCGACGTGCGTTACCGGGACCTGGTCGGCGATCCGATCGGGACCATGCGGGCGATCTACGCGCACTTCGGACTGCCGCTGACCGACCGCGCGGAGGCGGCCATGACGGCCATCCACGCGGAAAACAGCGCCGGCCAACGGCAGCCGGCGCACCGCTACCAGTTGTCGGACTTCGGGTTGACCGGCGAGGAGGTCGACGAGCGCTTCGCCGACTACCTGCGGGCACAAGGTGGGGACGGGCTATGACGATCTTCGATCTGTTCCGGGTGACGGACAAGGTCGCCGTGGTCACCGGCGCCGGCCGCGGCATCGGCGCGGCCACGGCGGTGGCGCTGGCCGAGGCCGGCGCGGACGTGGTGATCTCCTCCCGCACCGAGGCCGAGCTGCGCGAGGTGGCCGCCCGGATCGAGCAGGCCGGCCGCAAGGCGCACGTCGTGGCGGCCGACCTGAGCGCCCCGGACGCCGCCGCCGCGCTGGCCGGCGCGGCGCAGGAGACCTTCGGGCGGCTCGACATCGTGGTCAACAACGTCGGCGGCACCTACCCGCGGCCGTTGCTGGAGACGACCGTCGAATTCCTCGAAGAGGCCTTCCGGTTCAACGTGTCCACCGCGCATGCCCTGACGGTCGCCGCCGTGCCGGTGATGCTGGCCGACGGTGGCGGCGCGATCGTGAACATCTCGTCCGTGATGGGACGGGTCGCCGGCCGCGGCTTTGCCGCCTACGGCACGGCCAAGGCCGCGCTCGCGCACTACACCCGGTTGGCGGCAACGGATCTCTCGCCGCGCATCCGGGTCAACGCGATCGCCGTCGGCTCGGTGGCGACATCGGCGCTGGATATCGTGGTCCGCAACGACGAGCTGCGGGGCAAGATGGAGGCCGCCACACCCCTGCACGTCATCGGCCACGCCGACCACATCGCGGCCACGGCCGTGTATCTGGCCTCTGGCGCCGGCGGTTACGTGACCGGCAAGGTGTTCGAGGTGGACGGTGGCCTCCAGGTGCCCAACCTGGAGTTCGGTCTGCCGGACCTGTGAGCGAGGAGAGTGCGCCCGTGGCTTATCGGGTGGTGCAGTGGAGCACCGGCAATGTCGGCCGGCACGCGATCGCGGGCATCGCCGCGCGTCCGGACCTGGACCTGGTCGGATGCTGGGTGTCCACAGTGGACAAGGTCGGCCGGGACGCCGGCGAACTCGCCGGACTCGGCCGGAAACTCGGCGTCGTCGCGACCGGCGACGTCGAGGAGTTGCTGGCGTTGCGGCCCGACTGCGTCGTCTACACGGCGATGGCCGACGATCGGCTGGTGGAGGCGATGGACGACCTCCGGCGCATCCTGCGGGCCGGCATCAACGTGGTCTCCAGCAGCCCGGTGTTCCTCCAGTTCCCGCGGGGCACGGTGCCCGACGAGGTGTCGGAGCCGGTTCGCCGAGCGGCGGTCGAGGGCGGAGTGTCGTTGTGGGTCAACGGCATCGATCCCGGCTTCGCCAACGACCTGCTGCCGCTGGCGCTCACCGGCATCAGCGAACGCGTCGACCAGGTGCGCTGCCTGGAGATCCTGGACTACAGCACGTACCACAACCGCAAGGTGCTGTTCGACATCATGGGATTCGGCGGCGCGCTGGAGGAGATCCCGCTGCTGTTGCAGCCGGGCGTGCTGAGTCTGGCCTGGGGCAGCGTGGTTCGTCAGCTCGCGTCCGGTTTGGACATCGAGCTGGACGAAGTGCAGGAGAGCTACCAGCGCCTGCCGGCGCCGGAGACCTTCCGGATCGGCACGGGCGAGATCGCCGCCGGCACGGCCGCCGGACTGCGCTTCGAGGTGCGGGGAATGCGCGGCGGCCGTCCCGTGTGCGTGCTGGAGCACGTCACCCGGCTGCGTCCCGACATCGGGCCGGAGTGGCCACAGCCGGCGGGCCAGGGTTGTTACCGCGTCGAGGTCACCGGTGAGCCCAACTACACGCTCGACCTGACGCTGCTCGGCTCGGACGGCGACCACAACACAGCCGGCCTCAAGGCGACCGCGATGCGCCTGGTGAACGCGATCCCGGCGGTGGTGGCCGCCCCGCCCGGCCTGCTCACCGCACTCGACCTGCCGCTGATCACCGGCCGCGGACTGGTTCGCGGCTGACGAGGGCCGGTCCGATCCAGCGGCGGACCAGGGCCCGCAGATCGTCGTCGGTGGGTGCGGGCGTCGAGGGGTGCTGGAGGAACGACAGGAACAGCCGCATCAGGATCTCGGCCAGCCCCTGGAAGTCGTGGTCGGTGGTGACGCCGACCGCCGCCCAGTCGACCGGTGTGGCGCGCAGGATGCGGGCGCCGAGGGCGAAGGACTGGGGCGAGGTGACCGCGCCGGTGAAGACGTCGGCCTCGCCCGCCTCCAGGAGCAGGCCCAGATAGGGCTCGCGGGGAACCGTGTGCAGGCTGAACAGCACCGATTCCACGGCGACCTCGGCCGGGCTGCCGAACGAGGCCAGATGGCGCTGCATCCGCTCGGCGAACGCCTCGACGCCGGCGATGGCCACGGCGGCGAGGATGTCCGGCAGACGCGGGAAGTACCGGTAGACGGTCTGCCGGGTCACGCCGGCCTCGGCGGCGATGTCGGACAGGCTGGTCCGGGCCAGCCCGGCCCGGTCGATGCACGCCGTCGCCGCCTCGACGATCCGGCGACGTGCCTCGTCCTCGGTCCTCGGCGGGTTGCCCTGCCATCCGTGGTACCCCATACGCCCCATCATCCCCGAGCCGAGCGCCTCAGACCGTGGCCGGCGCCCGGCTCCGCACCCGATAGAGCGCGGCCAGCACCAGACCGGCCCCGAGGAAGCAGGCCAGGGCGTAGAGGCCGCTGCCGACGGGGGCCATGCCGAGGGCGCTGAGCCAGCACACCGCCATCACGCCCAGGTAGACGGCGGGGTAGTACCGCGCGAAGGCGGACACCGGCTCGTCGGAAGTCCGAGGGGTCGAGGCGATGACCCAGCCGCCGGCCAGCCAGACCAGGGCCAGCTCGATGCCGAGAACCCAGGCCTGCGCGGTGGTGTTGTCACGGAAGACGCTGGACGGGACGCCCGCGATGACCATCGCCAACGGCGTCAGCACACCGGCCAGCAGGATTCGGGGCACCAGCCGGCCGTTGCCGGCCAATCGCACGACCAGGTAGGTCATGGCGGCCATCGAGACCGACGCGAACAGCAGCATGCTGGTCATCGGCACCGACGCCAGCGCGGGATGGTTGACCACGACGTTGTCCGGGTTCCAGGCCCACCACCGCAGCGGCGGTCCGACCTGGTCGAACACCTCGTAGAACACCTGGCACACCAGGGCGACAGCCACCGCGCCGAGCAGCGCGCCACGCCGGAAGACGCCGAGCGACCGCACGATCTCGTAGGCGAGCTGGGTGAACATCGGGTAGAACGCCACGATGTAGAGCGGCAGCCGGTCCTGCATGAACTGCACGGTGAAACGGTTGTGGGCGAAGATGAAACCGTAGATCTGGTCGAGCCCGAACCACTCCGGGAAGTAGAGCGGCGGCTCGATGACGAACAGGTAGACCAGCGACGCGAACCACAGCGCCAGGTTGATCCGGTCACCGGCCCGGTAGCGGCGGATGGCGTGCACCAGCGCGAAGACGGCGCCGCCGATGACGAGCACCTCCAGCAACGGCATCGTCCAGTTGGCCAGATCCCAGGGAGAACGGACCGAGATCACCGGCGCGACGTCGTGGCAGTCGAAGCCGAGGCCGCGGGTGACGGCCTCGGCCTCCGGCCCGCAATCGGTGCTCACCGTGCCGCCGCGGTGGCGGGGGAGTAGTCCGTGGCCGGCGGCTCGGCCTGCGGATCGAAGTCGAAGGGCACCCGCTGCCGACCCAACGCGCTGCGGACGTAATGACGGAGGAACCCCGCGATCACCCGAGGGTTCCGCAGCATCTGGCCCAGCGACTCGTCGAGGTTGAACACCTTGGCGAAATGCTCGTCGACCACGTCGTCCTCCCGGGCGGCGCCGACGATGAAACTGAACGCGGGACCGGACACGGCCGCCAGGACGCGGCGTCGCCACTCGGGCGGCTTCTCGGTGCCCACCGCGCACTCGTAGCCCTGGTCCCTGGCCATCGCGAGCGACCACGGCACACGGAGCAGCTTGCGTTGGGCGGCAAGGAACCGCGCGGTGAAGTCCGCGTCGAGACGGGCGGCGCGGGCGAGGTGCTGGCGCAGCAGCAACGCCGAGCCCGACGCGGAGCTGATGCCCTGCGCGTAGAACGGATTGAACGCGCAGATCGAGTCGCCGACGAACACCAGACCCAGCGGCGGCCGGCGGAGGCGGTCGTAGCGTCGCCACTTGTTGCCGGTGGACCGGGTCAGATGCACCTCGGAGGTCGGGGCGCAGCGAGCCATCGCGTCGGCGAACAACGGCGTCCGCACCCGGGCCGCCGACTCGACGAACGTGTCGGTGGTGCGCGGCATCTCCAGGCCCCACGAGCCCATGCAGGCGATGACGCGGTTGCCCTCGATCGGGAAGAGGTTCACCAGGAACTCGTGCTCGGCCGGATGGTCGCCCTTGTCCGGGGTCGGCATGATCACCAGGTGCTGCCACCACCAGGAGGGCGGTCGGGGTGTCGGCAGTTCGTACCAGCGCGAGGTGTAGGTGACCTTGGCGTCGAGGGTCCGCACCTCGGGTTCGGGCCAGCCCGCCGCCACCAGCCAGCCGCTGACGGCGGAGCCACGGCCCATCGCGTCCACCACGAGGTCGGCGTCGATGTGCTCGCCGTCGGCGTGGACGCCGGTGACCGCTCCGTCGCGGGTGCTCAGGCCGCTCACCGTGACCCCTTCGCGGACGGTCACGTTGGCCAGCTCGCGCACCTTGTCGCGCAGCACACGCTCGATGAGGATCCGCGAGCTGTAGATCATCGTCATCGTGCTGCGCTTGCGGGCGGACCAGCCCTGTCCGTCGAGGTAGGCGGCGTCCATGGACGGCATCAGATGCAGGCCGCCGGCGGCGACGAGGTCGTCCTCGAAGCCGGGGAACAGCGCCCCGATCGCGCGACGGCCGGAGTTCAGCAGGAAGTGCGGGTGCTTGCTCTGCGGCACGCCGCGGCGGTGCTCGGCCGCCGCCGGCAACTCGTCGCGTTCGAGCACCACCACGTGGTCGAAATGCGGGGCGAGCGCCCCGACGCTGCACAGGCCGGCGGCGCTGCCACCCAGGACGACGGCGGTCTTGCCGAGCTTCACTCGGACCAACTCCCCAACGTCATTCATACAACCAGGCACCTAATGTATGAATGACGCCGTGCGGGTGTCAAGGTGGCACTTCGTCGTGGCCTGGTGAATGTTTCACCCCGCAGACCTGGCCAGATCGCCCGCCACCTGGGGCAATCCGCGATGGCGTCTCGGCGTCTTGACGCCCGCGCCGGTGGATCGGTACTGCTGTCCAGGGATCCACTGTCGTGGAAGGGAATTCATGCCTCGACGGATCGAGATGCGTGTCCGCGCCGGCGTGATCGCCGTGCTGGCGACGGTGCTGGGCGCCGTCCTGATCGCCGCGCCCGCACGGGCCGCGACCGTCGGGTTCACCCCGGGAAAGGCGTGGCAGGACACCAGCGGCGCCGCCCTCCAGTTGCACGGCCTCGGCATCGTCAAGGTCGGCGCCACCTGGTACGGCTTCGGCGAGGACAAGTCCGGCGAGACCTCCGCCGACACGTCGTTCCAGGACATTCCCTGCTACGCCAGCACGGATCTGGCGCACTGGACGCCGCGGGGACACGCCCTCGTCCGGCAGGCCGGCGGCGACCTCGGCCCGAACCGTGTGGTGGAGCGGCCGAAGGTGCTGTACAACGCGACCACCCGGACGTACGTGATGTACCTGCACATCGACAGTCCGTCCTACGGCGAAGCCAAGGTCGGCGTGGCCACCAGCACGACGCCGTGCGGCCCCTACGCCTATCGCGGCAGCTTTCGGCCGCTGGGGCAGGTGAGCCGGGACCTCGGGCTGTTCCAGGACAGCGACGGCACCGGCTACCTGCTCAGCGAGGATCGCGTCAACGGACTGCGCATCGACCGGCTGTCCGCCGACTACCTGTCGGTCGACGCCGCGGTTGCCGTGCTGCCGGACTACGAAGCGCCGGCCATGGTGAAGGACGGCGGCCGGTACTACCTGCTCGGCTCGCGTCTGACCGGGTGGGGCACCAACGACAACGTGTACTCGACCGCGACGTCGCTGGGCGGGCCCTGGGCAGCGTTTCGGCCCTTCACCCCGGCCGGCACCAACACGTACAACAGCCAGACCGCGAACATCATCCCGGTGTCGGGCAGCGCCGGCACCAGCTACGTCTACGCGGGGGACCGGTGGACCACCGGCAATCTCGGGGCCTCCCCGGCGGTCTGGCTGCCGATGACGATCGCCGGCGCCACCGTGACGGTCGGGTGGCAGAACTCCTGGAGTCTCGACCCGGCCGCGGGCACGTGGTCCGCGGGCTCGTCGAACCCGCCCGCCGGCACCCGCACGCTCACCAATGCCCACAGCGGCCTGGTGATGGACGTCAGCGACGGGTCGGCCGCCGACGGCGGCAAGATCATCCAGTGGGCCGACCACCAGGCCGGCAACCAGCGCTGGACCCTGACCCAGCGCGCCGGCAACGTCTACACGATCGGCAATGTCGGCAGCGGCAAGTGCCTCGACGACCCGGCCGGCTCCACCGCCCAGGGCGCCCAACTCGACCAGCGGACCTGCGACGGCGGCGCCGGCCAGCAGTGGGCTCTCGACGCCGTCGGCGACTACACCTCGGCATCCGACACCGACTACCTGGTGGTCAACCTCGGCAGCGGCTGGGTCGCCGACGTCTCCGGCGGCTCCACCGCCGGCGGGGCGGCCGTCGTCCAGTGGATCACCAACGGCGGCGCCAACCAGACCTGGTCGCTGTCGGCGATGACGCGATCGGCCCGGCCTTCCACGGCCCGTACCCAAGGAGCACCCTGATGCGCCTGAACAGGTTCCGCCCGCGATCGCGGGTCGGCCGGCTCGCCGTGGCCCTCGCGTTGACGGTGGCGATGACACCCGCCGCCGCGCTCGTCGCCGCCGGCCCGGCCGAGGCGTTGGGCAACGGCCTGGCGCGGACACCGCAGATGGGGTTCAACGACTGGAACGCCTACGGCTGCAACGTCTCGGAGTCGCTGATCAAGACCACCGCGAAGGCCATGCACGACAACGGCATGGCCGCCGCCGGCTATCGATACGTCAACATCGACGACTGCTGGCTGACCCACAACCGTGACGGCAGCGGCAATCTGGTGCCGGACCCGGCGAAGTTCCCGGACGGCATCGCCGGCACCGCCGCGTACGTGCACTCGCTGGGGCTCCTGCTGGGCATCTACGAGGATGCCGGCACCGCGACCTGCGCCGGCTACCCGGGCAGCCTCGGGCACGAGCAGCAGGACGCGCGGAGGTTCGCCGCCTGGGGCGTGGACTACCTGAAGTACGACAACTGAAAGTCTGGCGCTTGGGCCTGCGGGCGGATCGGGTGTCACGTCCCCTGAGCTGCTGGTTTGGT
>NZ_JBFBAM010000052.1:0-67188 GCF_040682195.1 Kutzneria sp. NPDC051319
CCGGTGGAGGGTGGCGTCGGCGATCGCGGCGGCCTTCTCGGCGCCGTCGGCGAGCACCTGGTCGAGGTAGCCGGGGTCGCCGCTGATCTCGTTGAGCCGCAGCTGACCGCCACCTTCACCGAGGACTTCAACGGCGCGGCCGGCAGCCCGGCCAACAGCAGCCGCTGGAACTACGAGACCGGCGACAACGTGAACAACCACGAGCGTGAGTGGTACACGTCCGGGGCGGCCAACGCCGCGCTGGACGGCAACGGCCACCTCGTGATCACGGCCAAGAAGGAAGGCGGCCACACCTGCTGGTACGGCCCGTGCCAGTACACCTCGGCCCGCCTGAACACCTCCGGCAAGTTCACCGCGCAGTACGGCCACGTCGAGGCGCGCATGCAGATCCCGCGCGGCCAGGGCATGTGGCCGGCGTTCTGGCTGCTGGGCACCAACATCGGCAGCGCGGGCTGGCCCAACTGCGGCGAGATCGACATCATGGAGAACGTCGGTTTCGAGCCGAACACCGTGCACGGCACCATTCACGGGCCGGGTTACTCCGGCTCCGGCGGCATCGGCGCCGGCTACAGCGGCCCGGTCTTCGCCGACACCTTCCACACCTACGCGGTGGACTGGTCGCCCAACAAGATCGTGTGGTCGGTGGACGGCCACGCCTACCAGACTCGCACGCCGGCCGATCTCGGCGGCAAGAGCTGGGCGTTCAACCACGGCTTCTTCATCATTCTCAACCTGGCGGTCGGAGGCTACTGGCCGGGCGACCCCAACGGCAGCACGCCGTTCCCGGGCAAGCTCACCGTGGACTACGTGCACGTCACAACCGGCTGACATATCAGCGTTTCCGACGTTCCCGCCCGGACCGCACGACGCCGGGCGGGAACGCCGCGCGCCCTAGTTGATCTTGACGTCGCGGGACTTGTTCCTAGTCCTGGACGAACTGGCCGCCAAAGCATTGCCAAATCCGGTCCCACCCTCGGATACTCGTCGCACCGACGGGCAAACCCCTGTGCCCGCTGGATTTCGATCCCTGCCACAGACCGATTTCGCGACCCTGCAAGGTAAACCGCCGCACACAGCCGAGATCCGCCCTCGGCCGGTGCCTCCTGCGGTGCGAACTGACGTTCCCCGAGAGGCGAGACCCATCATGCGCAGACCCAGACATCTCCTGCTGGCCGCGGTGTTCGCGGCCACCACCATCGTCCCCTTGGGACTGACGGCCTCGGCCGCGCCCGCCGCACCGGCGGCCGCCACCTTCACCGACGACTTCGACGGTCCGGCCGGCGCCGCCGCCGACGGCAGCAAGTGGCAGTACGAGACGGGCGACAACGTCAACAACCACGAGCTGGAGTGGTACACCGCCGGCAACTCCAACGCCGCGCTGGACGGCCAGGGCCACCTCGTGATCACGGCCAAGCAGGAGGGCGGCCACAACTGCTGGTACGGCCCGTGCCAGTACACCTCGGCCCGCCTCAACACCGCGCAGCACTTCACCCAGGCCTACGGCCACTTCGAGGCCCGCATGCAGATTCCGCGCGGGCAGGGCATGTGGCCGGCGTTCTGGATGCTCGGCGACAACATCGGCGACCCGAACGTCGGCTGGCCCAACAGCGGCGAGATCGACATCATGGAGAACGTCGGTTTCGAGCCGAACACCGTGCACGGCACCATCCACGGCCCCGGCTACTCGGGCTCCGGGGGCGTCGGCGCCGGCTACTCGCTGCCCGGCGGCCAATCCTTCGCCGACGGCTTCCACACCTTCGCGATCGACTGGTCGCCCAACCGCATCACCTGGTCCGTGGACGGAAACGCCTACGAGACAAGGACTCCAGCCGACATCAACGGCAACCGCTGGGTGTTCGACCACGGCTTCTTCATCATCATGAACCTGGCGGTCGGCGGCTACTGGCCGGGCAACCCCGACGGCAGCACGCCGTTCCCGGGCAAGCTCACCGTGGACTACGTGCACGTGACCACGGGCGACAGCGGGCCTCCCCCGGGCGGCGGCGGCTCGATCACCGGCCTCGGCGGCAAGTGCGTCGACGTGGCCGGCGGCAACAGCGCCAACGGAACCCCCGTGCAGCTCTACGACTGCAACGGCACGGCCGCGCAGCAGTGGAAGGTCGCCAACGGCCAGATCCAGGCGCTGGGCAAGTGCCTCGACGTCTCCGGCGGCGGCACCGCCAACGGAACCCCGGTGCAGCTCTACGACTGCAACGGGTCCGGCGCGCAGAACTGGGCGGTCAGCGGGGCCAACGACATCGTCAACGTCCAGGCCAACAAGTGCCTCGACGCCTCGAACAACAGCTCCGCCAACGGAACCCGGCTGCAGATCTGGGACTGCGGCGGCAACGCCAACCAGAAGTGGACGGTGAACAGCTGATGCGCAGGCGAATTCTCACCGTGCTCGCCGGTTTCCTGTTGGCCCTGCCCCTGTTCGGCGTGACCTCGGCGCCGGCCATGGCGTCCGATCCGGGCGGCCCGTCGGCCAGCCAGCTGCTGGCCAAGGTGACCAACTGCCAGCAGATCTCCAACGGCACCTACGCCACCGACGAGGGCCAGGGCGGCAGCGTGCCCGTCTGCCAGGCTAATGGCGCCGTGTTCTTCAAGGGCGACATGGACGTTGACTGCGACGGCGTGCGCACCTCGCAGTGCAACGAGCAGACCGACTGCTGCTTCTACCCGGACACCGCTTTCCACACGTCCACCGACCAGCCGCTGAACGCGGCTCAGCTGCCCTACATCGTGCTGCCGAGCCCCTCGGGCATCTGGGACTACCGGACGGCCGGCATCGAGGGCGGCGCGGTGGTCGCGGTGATCTACAACAACCAGGTGACCTACGCGGTCGTCGGCGACACCGGTCCGACCGGGATCATCGGCGAGGCCTCGTACGCCACCGCGCAGTCGGTGGGCATCAACCCCGATCCGCGCAACGGCGGCACCGCCAGCGGTGTCACCTACATCGTGTTCCCGCACTCGCAGGTGAACCCGATCGAGAACCACGGCAGCGCCGTGTCTCTGGGCCAGCAGCTGGCCACCACGTTCGTCGGCGGTGGCGGTGGCAACCCGCCGCCGCCCACCGGCGGCACGATCACCGGCATCGGCGGCAAGTGCGTGGATGTGGCCGGGGCCAACAACACCAACGGCACCGCCGTCCAGCTGTACGACTGCAACGGCAGTGCCGCGCAGCAGTGGAGCGCCGGTTCCGACGGCACGATCCGGGCCCTCGGCAAGTGCCTTGACGTCTCCGGCGCGAACTCGGCCAACGGAACCGTGGTCCAGCTGTGGGACTGCAACGGCAGTGCCGCGCAGAACTGGTCCCGCCCGGGCGACGGCTCGGTGCGGGCGCTGGGCAAGTGCCTCGACGCCTCGAACAACAGCTCCGCCAACGGAACTCGGCTGCAGATCTGGGACTGCGCCGGCTCCGCGAACCAGAAGTGGACGGTCGCATGATCAGGAAATCTCTCGTGCTGCTCGCCGGCGCGGCCGCGATCACGACCGTGCTGCTGCCGGGCACCGCGTCCGCGGCCACCGGGGCGATCACCGGCTTCGGCGGCAAGTGCGTCGACGTGGCCGGGGCCAACAGCGCCAACGGCACCGCCGTGCAGCTCTACGACTGCAACGGCACCACCGCGCAGCAGTGGACGGCCGGCTCCGACGGCAGCCTCCAGGCGCTGGGCAAGTGCCTGGACGTGGCCGGCGCGAATCCCGCCAACGGCACCAGGGTGCAGCTGTGGGACTGCAACGGCTCCGGCGCACAGCAGTGGACGGTCGGCGGTAACGGCTCGCTCCAGGCGCTGGGCAAGTGCCTGGACGCCACCAACAACAGCTCCGCCAACGGGACCCTGCTCCAGATCTGGGACTGCGCCGGCTCGGCCAACCAGACCTGGGCGGCCCCCGGCGGCGGCACCACTCCCCCGCCGCCGCCCCCGCCGCCCAACGGGGCGATGGCCGTCGCGCCGTACTACTACAACGGCTGGGGCAACCCGCCGGACCCGCGCACCATCATGAACGCGACCGGCGTCAAGTGGTTCACGATGGCGTTCGTGCTCAACAACGGGTACTGCAACCCGATGTGGGACGGCGGCCGGCCGCTGACCGGCGGCGTGGACCAGAACACCATCAACACCATCCGCTCGGCCGGCGGTGACGTGGTGCCGTCGTTCGGCGGGGCCAACGGCAACAAGCTGGAGGCCTCCTGCAACACCCCGGGCGAGCTGGCCGGGGCGTACCAGAAGGTGATCAACACCTACGGCCTCAAGGCGATCGACCTCGACTTCGAGGGCGACGTCTACGGCAACGCCACCTACCAGCAGCGCATGGTGGACGCCCTGAAGATCATCCGGGCCGGCAACGCCGGCATCGCCATCTACATCACCATCGGCAGCGGCCAGGACGGCCCGGGCAACGACCTGATCACCCGGGCGGCCAACTCCGGGCTGACCGTGGACGTGTGGACCATCATGCCGTTCGACTTCGGCGGCGCCGGCCAGGACATGGCCAGGCTCACCGCACAGGCCACCGACGGCCTGGAGCGGGCGGTGCGCGACGCCTACCACTACAGCGACGACGTTGCCTACCGCCACAGCGGCCTGTCCTCGATGAACGGCATCACCGACAACAACGAGCGGGTGACCGTAGCCAACGCCCAGACCATGCTCGGCTACGCCAACCAGCACCACCTGGGCCGGTTCACGTACTGGTCGGCCAACCGGGACCGGCCGTGCCCCGGCGCCTACCCGAACGACGACACGTGTTCGGGTGTTGCACAGAACGCGTGGGATTTCACTCGTACATTCGCGCAATACAAGGGCTAAAGCCCCTGATGTTGTGACCTGACAGGACGGCGCGGGGCGACCCGCGCCGTCCGTATGCTCCCTCCGGTGCAGCGTATGGAGCACTGGCAGAACAGGCTCGACGAACTGGCCCGGCGGCACGGTGTGCCGGGCGCCGTACTGGGGATCTCCTCCCCCGGCATGACCGGGGTGGCCGCCACCGGCGTGCTGAACGTGAGAACCGGCGCGCCCGTGCGGCCGGATTCCGTGTTCCACCTGGGGTCCATCACCAAGGTCTTCGTGACCACGGCGGTGCAGCGGCTGGTCCAGGACGGCCGACTGGACCTCGACAAACCGGTGTCGGCCGTGCTGCCGGAACTGAACCTGGGCGAGATCACCGATCGGGTGAGCCTTCGTCACCTGCTCACCCACACGAGTGGCATCGACGGCGACGTCATCGTGGACACCGGGCGGGGCGACGACTGCCTCGCCCGGTATGTCGCCCAGTTGGCCGATGTCGCCCAGAACTCCCCGCTCGGCGCCACCTGGTCGTACTGCAACTCGGGTTTCAGCCTGGCCGGGCGGGTCATCGAGCAGGTGACCGGGCAGGTGTGGGACGCCGCCATGCGGGACCTGGTGTTCGACCCCCTGGGATTGCGGGACACCCTCACCCTTCCGGAGGAGGCGCTGCTGCGTTCGGCCGCCGTCGGCCACATGGTCGAGGACGACAGGACGATTCCCGTGCGGCAGTGGCAACTTCCCCGCGCCATCGGCCCCGCCGGCCTCATCGCCGCCACGGTCTCGGACGTGCTGACGTTCGCTCGCCTGCACCTCGACGGCGGCGGGGAGCTGCTGACGACGTCGTCACTGGAGCAGATGCAGGCCGAGCAGGTCCGGGTGGACGCCAAGTACTCGCTGGCCGAGACCTGGGGCCTGGGCTGGCAGCGTTTCGTGTGGGACGGGCAGCGGCTGATCGGACACGACGGTTCGACCATCGGCCAGCAGTCGCATCTCGTGCTGCTGCCGTCGCAGGGGCTGGCCGTGGCGCTGCTGACCAACCGGCGCACCCCTCACCTGTACGAGGACCTCTACCGGGAGATCTTCGCCTCGGTCGGCGTGGAGATGGCCCGCCAGCCCGTGCCACCCGTCACGCCCCTGGGGTTGCTGCCCACCGACTACGTCGGCGTGTACGAGCGGGCCGGGCAGCGCATCGAGGTGCTGCTTTCGTCAGGGAAGCCCATCCTGCGGGTGACGACCCTGGGCAAGCTGGCCGAGTACATCCCCGATCCCGTCGAGGAGCTGCCCATGGTGGCCCTGGAGCCGGACGTCTACCTGGTCCCCCTGACCGGCAGCGACCACTGGCTCCCCGTCAGCTTCTACAGCCTGGCGGATGGCAGCCCGTACCTCCACTTCTGCGGGAGGGCAAGCGCTCTCAATGACATGCCGCGCGTCCCGCGCGGGGCGAGGTCGCACCGTAACGGCGGTGGGTCCGGCGACACGGCAAACTGATCCGCCATGGAGGTCATCACCGCCAAGACCCTGCGGCTGATCGTGCTGCTCGGCGTCGCGGGCGGCTACCTGGACGCGTTCACGTTCGTGGCCCACGGCGGCGTGTTCGCCAACGCCCAGACCGGCAACGTGGTGCTGCTGGCCGTGGACGCGGCCCGCGGCGACGTGGGCGGGGCGCTGGCCCACGTGCCGCCGCTGATCGCGTTCGTGCTGGGCGTGGCGGCGGCGGAGACGCTGACGCATCCCCGCATCGCCCCGGTCGTGCGCCGGCCGATCCGGGTGGCGCTGGTGATCGAGATCGTGGTGCTGCTGGTCGTGGGCGTGATCCCGACCTGGTTCGCGAGCAGCGCGGTGGTGCTGGCGGTGGCGTTCGTGGCGGCGCTGCAGAACGCCACCTTCGGCACGGTCCGGGAGTGGTCGGTGAACACGACGATGACCACCGGCAACCTGCGGACCGCCGCCCGGGCCACGTACCGGGCTGTGTTCCGCCGCGACGAGGATGCCGGCCGCCAGGCCCGGACCTTCGGCCTGGTGGTGCTGTCGTTCCTCGTCGGCGCGGGTGTGGGCGCGCTGGTCGCCGAGCTCGTCGGCAACATGGCGGCCTGGGGTGCGAATTTCCTGATCGTGACCGGATTGGCGCTTTTCTTCCTCGACGAGCGTGCCCCGGGTTAGGGTCCCCACCGCCACCGAGCAGGGGGGACTACATGAAAAAGTACCTGGTCACGGCCATCGCCGGTTTACTGGCGCTGGCCCCGGCAACCGCTCACGCGGACACCCCGCCCACCGCGGTCAAGATATCGACGCCCAGCCCCTTCCCGGCGGGCTGCGACCACAAGGACCCGGTCGGCGTCAACTACCCGAACGCCGAGGTGCAGCCGGACATCGCGGTCGACCCGCGCAACCCGTCGCACATGGTCTCGGCCTTCCAGACCGACCGCTGGCAGGGCGTCGGCGGCCACGGCCTGATCACCGCGGCCACCTTCGACGGCGGCCGCACCTGGACCTACGCCACGCCGCCGGCCGTGTCGACGTGCTCGGGCGGAGCTTTCGACCGCGCCACCGACACCCAGGTGTCCATCGCCCCCAACGGCATGGTCTTCCTGACGTCGCTGAGCATGAACACCACCACCCCGCACGGCGACCACGCGCTGCTGGTCGTCAAGTCGGGTGACGGCGGCCGCAGCTGGGGCACGCCGACCACGATCACTCGTGAGGGCACGGGCGACACCGACAACATCTGGAACGACCTGCCGACGGTGTACACCACCGGCAAGGACGTCTACGTGGCGTGGGACCGGATCAACCTGGACGACGGCACCGGCCCGATCTACCTGGCCCACAGCGGCGACGGCGGCGCGACGTGGGGCGCGCCTCGCAAGGTCGTGGACTTCGGCGTCGGCAAGGGCGCGTCCGGCGTCCGGCTGGCGTCCGTGCAGGGCAAGCTGGTCGCCTTCTTCGCCTACTACGAGCCGATTCCGGGCACGGCCGACTACGCCACGTCCTGGCGGTCGATCACCTCGGCCGACCTCGGCGAGACCTGGTCCGCGCCGGCCGTCGCCGGTCAGGCCAAGTCGGTCGGCACCAAGGAGCCGGGCGGCAAGAACGTGCGTGACGGGCACGACGTGTTCGGCCAGCTCGCGGCCGGCCCGCACGGCGAACTCCGTGCCGTGTGGCAGGGTTCGCAGTTCGCCGGCGACCACGACGGCGCCGTCATGGCCACCTCGACCGACGCCGGGGCCACCTGGTCCGCGCCGGTTCCGGTCGGCTCCTCGCCGGCCAAGCAGTTCATGCCGGCCGTCGCGGTCAACTCCGACGGGGTCGTCGGCGTGACGTACTACCAGCTCGACAGCACCGGCACGTCGTACTGGCAGGCCACCTCGGCCACCGGAACCTCGTGGCACACCACCAAATTGTCCGGTCCGTTCGACATCACGGCCGCGCCGGTCGTCAACGACGGCTCGTACTACGTCGGCGACTACCACGGCATGGCCGCGGCCGGCACGTGCTTCGTGTCGGTGTTCGCCAAGACCAACAGTGGCCAGCCGGACAACCGTACGGACATCTTCTTCACCGTATCGTAGAAGCATGATCCCACTGTCCGTATTGGACCTGTCGCCGATCGTCTCCGGCGGCAGCGCGGCCGAGGCGTTGCGCAACAGCGTCGACCTCGCCCGGCGGGCGGAGGAGCTGGGCTACCACCGTTACTGGGTGGCCCAGCACCACCTCACGCCGGGCGTGGCCGCGGCGGCCCCGTCCGTGCTCGCCACCGCCATCGCCGAGGCCACGTCCCGCATTCGGGTCGGCTCGGCCGCGGTGCTGCTCGGCTACGTCTCGCCCGTGGTCGCGGCCGAGCAGTTCGGCACCCTCGCACACCTGCACCCCGACCGCGTCGACCTCGGCCTGGGCCGGTCCGGGACGACCAAGCTGGCCGAGGTGGTCGGCAAGGTCCCGGACGCGCAGCTGACGGTGTGGGAGCAGCTGAACCGGATCCTCATTCCCGTGGACGCCGGCCCGTACCTCGACCAGGTGCGGTCGATCCTGGAGTTCCTGGACGGCACCGGCGAGCACCACGCCGTCGCCGCCGAGCACGCGCGCTTGCAGGTGTGGATCCACGGAGCGACGCCGGGCGAGAGCGCCCGGGCCGCCGGGGCGCTGGGCCTGCCGTTCGGCGTGGCCTACCACTTCGCGCCGGAGACCGCTTTCGACACGATTGCCGCCTACCGCGCGGCATTCGTGCCGTCGGCCCGGCTGGCCGAGCCGTACGTTGCCGTGTCGGCAGATGTCGTCGTGGCCGAAACCACTTCCGCGGCAAGGGAACTGGCCAGCGGCTACGGTCAGTGGGTGCTCGGCGTGCGGTCCAGCACCGGCGCGCCGCCCTATCCCTCGCCGGCCGAGGTGGCAGCATTCCCTTGGACCGAACGGCAGCGCGCCTCGGTGGCCGACCGGGTCGGCTCGCAGTTCGTTGGCGCGCCGGAGGAAGTGGCCGCCGACCTCGAGGAGTTGCGCGCCAAGGCCGGCGCGGACGAGGTCGTCGTCACCACGATCACCCATGACCACGCCGCGCGCGTGCGTTCGTACGAGCTGCTGGCCAAGGCCTGGGGTACACCCGGATGATGTACTCCGCGCGGGTTGGCGCCGGGTTATGTTCGAATGCGTGTGGGACAACGATGATCTCCCCGGGGCCGAACTCTCCGGGGCCGAGCTCTCCGGCGCCGACGCCGACGGGTACATCCGCGCGGCCATGCGGTGGCACTTCGATCCCGAGACGGGGTCGCCGTTCTGGCTGGCGCAGGCCGCCTCGCTCGGCTTCGACCCGCGCGAGGCGGTGCGGTCGGTCGAGGATCTCCGGCTGTTCCCCACTGTGGTCGACCAGCTGCGGAATGTGCGCCCCGAGCACCTGATCCCGCGCGGCTACGGCGATGCCGCCGACATCGTCGGCGTGTACGACAGCGGCGGCACCACGGGGGCGCCCAAGCGGGTGGTGTTCCTCGACGACTGGCTCCAGCGGATGATCACCCACATGCTGGAGCCGTTGGACCGCCTGGGCATTCCCCTCGGCCTGAACTGGCTGGGCATCCTGCCCACCGGGCCCCACGCCGTCGGCCACTTCATCGGCCTGGCGGCGCGGGCCCGGCGCGGCCTGATGTACACAGTGGACATGGATCCCCGCTGGGTCCGCAAGCTCATCGCCTCCGGCCAGACGGCCCAGGCCGACGCCTATGTCGAACACCTGGTCGAGCAGTCCTCGCATATCCTGCTCAGCCAGGAGATCGGCGTCCTCATGACCACGCCGCCCATGCTGGAGCGCCTGGCCCGGCGGGATGACCTCCTGGCTGCCATCACGCGCAACGTCCGGCTCATCATGTGGGGCGGCGCCCACATGGACGCCGACACCCACGACCTGTTCCGCAACGAGGTCTTCCCCGGCATTCCCCTGCACGGCGTGTACGGCAGCACCATGATCATGGGCGGCGCCAGCCAGCGCCTCGGCGACACCGAGTACCCGATCTTCGACGGCTTCGGCCCGCACATCACTTTCCGTGTGGTCGATCCCGTCTCGCTGGAGCGCGTCCCCTACGGCACGCGGGGCCAGGTCGTCACCAACCACGTCAGCCGTTCCATGTTGCTGCCCAACAACCTTGACCGTGACACGGCCATCCGGGTGCCCGCGCTGCCCGGCCAGCCCGGCGATTCCCTGGGCGATCTAGCGCCCGTGCAGGTGTTCGGCAGCGAGACCGTCATCGAGGGCGTGTACTAGCCATGCTCGCCGTGGACGCCCTGGGCCCAGCCGGCCCTTACCGTTCCCGCAAGCAGCTCACCGTCACCGACGTCACCGGCGTGCCGGTCGCGTCGGTCAGCCTCGTGCCCCGGCTCTACGTCACCCGCACCATGTCGGCTCTCCACCGCGCTGCGGAACTGCCTCTGGCGCAACGGCTTCGGGCCCTGGCCACCGCCGGTTCCTTGTTCGCCAAGGATTCCGACGACTACGTGGACCTGGTGACCCGCGTCTCCGGCCTGCCCCTGGACGACATCCGCTTCGCCGCCAACGCCATCTCCGAGGCGTGCTGCACGGCTTTCGAGGCCGCCCAGCAGGGCCGCCCGCGCGGCGCGTCCACTGTGGAGGATGACCGGGCGGTCGAAGGAGCCGTGTGGACCCGCCGCGGCCACGTCTTCGCCGTCCATGCCGCCGGCAACCATCCGGCCGTGCATTCCCTGTGGCTGCAAGCCCTTGCCCTCGGCTACCGCGTCGCCGTCCGGCCTTCCCGCCGGGAGCCCTTCACCCCGCACCGGCTCATCGCCGCCCTGCGGGCCGCCGGTTTCCCCGACGACCACGTGGTTCTCCTGCCGTGCGAGCACGACGTCGCCGACGAGATCCTTCGCTGCGCCGACCTCGGCATGGCCTACGGCGGCGACGAGGTCATCGCCAAGTACGCCGGGAACCCCCGCGTCCTGCCCCAGGGCCCCGGCCGCTCCAAGATCCTCGTCACCGCCGGGGACTGGGCGCCTTTCCTCGACACCATCGTGTCGTCCATCGCCCATCACGGCGGCGTCGGCTGCATCAACGCCACCGGCATCCTCGTCGAGGGCGACCCCGCGCCCCTCGCCGCCGCCTTGGCCGCCCGCCTCAGCGCCCTGCCCGACACCGTTCTCCCCCGCTACCCCCTCGCCGCCGCCGTTGCCCTGCGCGACCACCTCGCTCAACGAGCCGCCGGCACCCGGCCCTTTCTCGGCGCCGACCAGCTGATCCACGACCTCGGCGACGGCTCCGCCGTCCTCCGGCCAGCCCTGCACCTGCTGCCGTCGGCCGCTTCCCCCCAACTCGGCGCCGAGCTCCCCTTCCCCTGTGCCTGGATCGCCCCCTGGACGCGCGCGGACGGCCTAGCCCCCCTTCGCAACACCCTCGTCCTCACGGCCATCACCGACGACCGCCCCCTGATCGCCGCTCTCCTGTCCGAACCCACCATCGCCAACCTCTACCTAGGCAACCGCCCCACCCACTACTTCCACCCCCACCTCCCCCACGACAGCTACCTCACCGACTTCCTCATGCGCACCAAATCCCTCGCCTGAACCCCCGCGAGTCCCGCTCTCCGTCACACCGAAACACGGTTTCCGGCAGACTGCCCGAACCTGACATTCGGTGGTTCCGAGGGCGTGACTCGCGGAGGTAGCAGGGCGTGCGTGAAGCGATGGTGGGGATCGACGTCGGCACCACCGCGGTGAAGGTCGCGGCCTTCGGCCTGGACGGGGAGCTCCTGGCGAACCACCGGGTCGGCTACCCGATCCACCGCCCCCGGCCGGGCTGGGCCGAGCAGGACGCCGACGACTGGTGGCGTGCGGTCCAGGAAGGCCTCCAGGCCATCGCCGGCCGCTGTGCGATCACCGCGACCGGGATCGTCAGCCAGGTCAACACGCATCTCCTCGTCGACCAGGACTTGAACCCGCTGACGCCGGCGATCATCTGGCAGGACCAGCGGTGCGCGGAGATCGCCAAGAAGCTCGACGGGCGGTTCACCGCCGAGGACAAGGCCCGGATCTGGGGCGGCCCGATCACGCTGGACGCCTCGTTCGTCGGCGCGCGGGCGGAGTGGTTCGCCCGCAACGAGGCGGAGGCGTGGCGGAAGGCCCGCTGGCTCCTGAGCCCGAAGGACTTCATCGGCGCGAAGCTGACCGGCCGCGTGGCGACGGACCTCCTCTCCGGCGTGCGCATCGCGAACGCGGGCGGCTACATCCCGGAAGCCGCCGGCGTGACCGAAGGGCTGCGGGAGCGGCTGCCGGAGATCCTCGAACCGGAGTCGGTCCTCGGGAACGGCCTGGTCGTGGGCACGATGGACGCCTTCGGGGCGGTCTTCGGCGCGGCCACGACCAAACCGGGCCGGGGCATGATCTCCTGCGGAACCTCCCTGGTCGTGGCGGGCGCGTCCGAACACAACGTCCCCACGGCCGGGATCGTCACCTTCCCGCCCCGCGACGGCCTCTACGTGCACGCCGGCCCCACCCAAGCCGCCGGCGACGCGGTGCGCTGGTGGAGCGAGACGACGGGCCTGAGCATCCCCGAGGTATTCGACGACGCCGCGAACGGCGCCTCGCAGGTGATCTTCACGCCCTACCTGTCCGGCGAACGGGCCCCGCTCTGGGACTCCACGCTGCGGTCCAGCTTCCTCAACGTGAGTTCGGCGACCACCCGCGCCGACCTGTCCCGAGCGGTGCTCGAAGGCGTCGCGATGTCCGGCCGGCACGTGCTCGAATTCGTCGAAAAGGCCTGTGGTGCGCCGATGAAAGCGCTTGCCTTCTGTGGCGGCGGGGCCCGGAGCGACGTCTGGGCGCAGATCTTCGCCGATGTGCTGCAACGGCCGATCCACCGGCTCCGGGTGCACGACGCCGGCGTGCTCGGCGCGGCGCTGCTGGGAGCCGTCGGCGCGGGCCTGTACCCGAACGCCGAA
This sequence comes from Kutzneria sp. NPDC051319, assembly GCF_040682195.1. Taxonomy (NCBI): domain Bacteria; kingdom Bacillati; phylum Actinomycetota; class Actinomycetes; order Pseudonocardiales; family Pseudonocardiaceae; genus Kutzneria; species Kutzneria sp. NPDC051319. Next base: position 13,226 of record NZ_JBFBAM010000052.1, read on the forward strand.
ACCGCTGCTGAGGCCGCTGTCACGGTCGCGAAGACCGTTCTGCCGTCAAAAACCAACAACCTCTATGACGTTTATGTTGAGATCCACCAAGCGCTGCACGGCATCCACCACCGTCTGGATCCCCAGTTCCCGCGAACGGAGGATTGAGATCAACCGGATCGGGTAATCCCTGGGCCTGATGGGAGGGGAGGACACATGAACGACCGCAAGGACGGCATGGTGCGGCTGCTGGTGCGCACCGCGGTGACCCGCATGCAGGACGAGGATCCGGACGGCGCGCTCGACGCGCTGACGGCGCTGTACCAGGGCGCCGACCACAGCCCGAGAGAGGCCGCCGACGTGCTGGCCGATGCCTCGGCGGACATGCTGAAGTCCCTGTGCGTGCAGGTCGGCGATGGTGCACCGATCAAGATGCAGCTGGGTGACACCGAGGGCAACGAGATCCCCATCGACGACATCGACCCGCCGCTGCGGGCCAGCTTCCGCGCGGTGATGGCGCTGGTCAACTCCGACGAGCAGTCCGCGGACCTGCAACTGGGGCTGGTGTTCGACCGGCACGATCCGGAGGAGGACACCGTCGCGCTCATGCACCTGCTGCTGTGGACCACCGACCTGCTGACGGCCTGTCGCGAGGGCGGGGCCCGGGCGCCGGACTGGCTGGCCGACACCTCGGCCGGCTAGAGCGAAAAGGAAGCACCCCATATGGACTCCTTCGAGGAGACGGTCGAGCTCGCGGTGCCGCTGCGTTTCGCCTTCGAGCAATGGGCCAGCCACAGCTCCTCACCGCGCCCGGTGACCGCGCAACGCCAGGACGAGCTGATCGCCTGGCCCGGGGGTCGCGTTACCTTCCAGTACGTCGACACCCACACCACCAGACTCACGCTGCGCGCGGACCCGGACACCACACCGGCCGGCATCCTGCTGCGCTTCAAGGAGTTCGTGGAGTCGGCGCCGCTGACCTCGCCGGCCACCCGGCAGTACTGGCGCGTGGAAAGAGCCTGATCGGGTTACCCCCGGCGGGGTAGTTTCCCCCTCGGGCACGCCCGGAGCCTGGTAGGCAGACATCAGCACCTGGGGAGGGAGTTTCGCTGATGTCGCCAGGCACTCCGATCTTCGACCAGCTGGCCGAGGCCAGCGGCCTGCACTGGGTGATGCTGCCGGACGGCCGGATCAAGGTCGCCCTGGGCGAACCACGGCCCAAGGAGCAGGCCTCGGACCAGGCCGCCGCCCACCGGGCGCCGGCCCGATGACACGCCGCCCGACGACGGCCAGGCCGACGACGGCCAGGGGCCGGTGAGCGCTACCCCAGCCAGGCCAGCGCCGCCGCCACCAGGGCCGTGACGCCGCCGTCGAGAGTGGGCTGGACCAGGGGCGCGAAGTGCGGCGAGTGGTTGGACGGAATGTCCCGCTCGAACGTGCCGCCGCTGTAGGCGGTCACGAAGCGCTCCTGGTCCTCGCCGCCGAACAGCCAGTAGCAGGTGGGCACGCCGGCCGTGGCGCCGAAGTGGCCGAAGTCCTCGCTGCCGGTCACCGGCCCGGGGTCGACGACCATCGGGAACGCCTCGTCGAAGGCCGCCTTGGTACGTGCCATCGCCGCCTCGTCGTTGACCAGCACAGGGAACGCGTTGGACCGGGTGATCTCCGGGTCCTTGGGCGCGCCGGCGGCAGCGGCCTCGGCGCGCACGATCCGTTCGATCGAGGCCAGCACCCGCGCGCGGACCTGGTCGTCGAAGGTGCGCACGTTCACGCCGAGGTCGACGTGGTCGGGGATGATGTTGTCCTTGGTCCCGCCGTGCACCATGCCGACGGTGACGACCGCGGAGTCCTTGGCCGCGATCTCACGGGAGACGATGGTCTGCAGGCGCAGGATGGTCGACGCCGCCATCACCACCGGGTCGACGGTGGTCTCGGGCCGTGACCCGTGTCCGCCCTTGCCGTGCAGCCGCACGTCGAGCGTGTCGGTGGCGGCGAACGCGGGCCCGGCGTGGCAGCCCAGCCACCCCGCCGGGATGGGCGCGAGGTGCTGGCCCAGCGTGATGTCGGGCTGGCCGAACCGCTCGTAGAGGCTGTCGTCGACCATGGCCTCGGCCCCGACCGCCAGCTCCTCGGCCGGCTGGAACACGGCCAGGATGGTGCCCGACCAGTGGTCACGGCCGCGGGCCAGCAGGTCGAGCGCCCCGAGCAGGCAGACGGTGTGCATGTCGTGCCCGCACGCGTGCATCACGCCGTCGACCGTCGAGGCGTACGGCAGGTCGGTCTGCTCCTGCACCGGCAGCGCGTCCATGTCGGCTCGCAGCAGCACGGTCGGGCCGTCTCCGTTGCGCAGCACGGCAACCACGCCGGTGCGGCCGACGCCGGCGGTGACCTCGTAGCCGGCCGCCTGCGCCCGCCGCGCGACCTCGGCGGCGGTGCGATGCTCCTCGAACGCCAGCTCCGGGTGCGCGTGCAGGTCCCGGTAGAGGTCTTCGAGGCCGGCCCGGACGTCGTCCAGGCCCGCCATCACGTGCTCGCGCGCCGCGGTCATGCTCCCGACACTACAGAGCGAGCCTGCGCTCCTCGGCGGTGATCTTGAGGTCGTTGATGCTGGCGTAGCGCCGCGCCATCAGGCCGTTCTCGTCGAACTCCCACTGCTCGTTGCCGTAGCTGCGCCACCACTGGCCGTCGGCGTCGCGCGACTCGTACTCGAAGCGCACCGCGATCCGGTTGCCCGTGTACGCCCACAGCTCCTTGCGCAGCTTGTAGTCCTGCTCCCGGGCCCATTTCTGGGTCAGGAACTCGCGGATCTCGGCCCGTCCCTTGAGGAAGGTGTCCCGGTTGCGCCACTCCGAGTCCTCGGTGTAGGCCAGCGACACCCGTTCCGGGTCGCGGCTGTTCCAGGCATCCTCGGCCGCCCGCACCTTGGCGCGGGCGGTCTCCTCGGTGAACGGCGGCAGCGGCGGGCGCTGGTCGGCCATGGTCGGCTCCGATCGCTAGAGAACGAGCGTTCTCCGCGTTACCCTAGGAGAACGTTGGTTCTCCAGGCAAGGGGCCGGACATGATCCAGGAAGCCGAAGTGCTGGCCGCGGCCGAGGCGCTGTTCTACGAACGCGGCGTGCAGCAGGTCGGCATGGATCAGGTGCGGGCCGCCGCGGGCGTCTCCCTCAAGCGCCTCTACCAGCTCTTTCCCTCCAAGGACGACCTGGTCATCGGCTACCTGACCGCTCGCGACGAGCGCTGGCTGGCCTCGGTCGCCGCCCACGCCCGCGCCGCCGACGACGTGCTCGCTGTCTTCGACTGGCTGGCCGAGTGGTTCGCCGAACCCGACTTCCGCGGCTGCGCCTTCGTGAACTCCTTCGGCGAACTCGGCGGAACCTCCGAGGCCGTCGCCGCCATCGCCCGACGCCACAAAGAGGCCTTCCGCCAGCTCATCCGCGACCTGGCCGGCGACGACGAACTCGGCGACCAGCTCACGCTGCTGGCCGAGGGCGCGATCACCATGGCCGCCATCGGCGGCTCGCCCGAACCGGCCCAGCAGGCCAAACGGGCGGCTCGGGCGCTGCTCGCTATCCCTGCTTGACCGTCCGCATCAGCACCGCGGTTTCGAGCGACGTGATCTTCCGCAGCGCCCCCACCCGCTCCGTCAGGTACCGGTAGAACTCACCGCTGTCCCGACACGCCACCACCGCCACCAGATTCGTCGGCCCGGTGGTCGCCGCCACGAACGACGTCTCCTCGTGCTCGGCCAGCCGGCGACCGACCTCCGTCAACGCATGCGGTGGCACGGTCATCCACAGCCGGGCCTGGGTGCCGAACCCGAGCACCGCCGCCGGTATGTCCACTTGGTACGAAACAATCCCGTTGTGCCGCAAGATGTCCAGCCGTCGGCGCACGGTCGACTCCCCCAGCGTCGTACGGCCGGCGAGCTCCGCGTACGGCATGCGGCCGTCGCCGGCCAGCAGCTCCAGCAACGCCCGATCGGCGCCATCGACCTCAACCCGAGCCACGCTCGACTCTGGCGGCCGCAGCCGCGAAGCCTGGTCCTCGTCGAGAAACCGCAGGCCCGACCAGTCCGACGGCAGCGAGAAGGCACTCAACACCGAATGCGCGCTGACACCCAGCACCCGCCCGGATCGCGGCAACTTCTCCAGCAGCAGCGTCTCCTCGCCGGGCGGCAACTGGGCGTGGCAGGAGATCTCGGCGCCACCGGACATCACGTGCACCCAGGACACATCGGGACGTTTCGCCAGCGCCTTGGCCAGCGGCAGCGCGACATCCGGCGTGCAACGCAGCCGCAGCGTCCAAGCGCTCCGGCCGAACAGCACGCCGTTGACCGCGCCGACTACCCGCAGCCCGGCCACCGCCCGCAGCCGCCTGTAGCGCCGCGCGACCGTGGTCTCCGAGACGCCCAGCACGTCGGCCACCCGGGCGAACGGAATCCGGCCGTCGAGCTGCAAGGCGTGCAGGAGTCCGCGATCCAGCTCGTCAAGAACGACAGATTCTGCCATATCGGGCAGCCTAGCGCCGGAATGCGCCACCTCCCTAGGCGTTCCCGCCGCCGACGGCTCAGACTTGGGCCCATGAGCCACGACTTCGACGCCTTCTACCAGGGCGAACCGCTCGCCCCCGGGCTGAAGCACAACGGCATCCCGTGGGACATCGCACGGCCGCAACCGGCGCTGGCCGGTCTCGACTTCCACGGCGACGTGCTCGACATCGGCTGCGGTTTGGGCGACAACGCGGCGTTCGTCGCGAACCAGGGCTTCGCGGTGACGGCCGTCGACAGCAGTCCGACCGCCATCGCCGAGGCCAGCAAACGCTTTCCGGACGGCAACGTCCAGTTCGTCCTGGCCGATGCGATCGACCTGGCCGGTTACGCTGCCTCTTTCGACACCGTGCTGAGCTGTGCTCTCTTTCACTGTCTGGACGTCACCGACCGGATCCGCCACCTGCACGCGCTGCGCCGGGCCACCCGGCCGGGCGCGGTCCTGCACCTGCTGACGTTCTCCGACCGGGTGCGCGACGGCCTGCCGTCGCCCTTCCCCCAGTCCGAAAAGGACGTTCGCAAACCGTTGTCCGACAACGGGTGGAACATCACCGACTTCGACGAGGGCACCCTCCTGGCCAACGGCGCGACCATGGTCGCCTTCTTCGACGCCGTCGGCCGGCCGCCCACCGAGCGGCCGGCGTTGCCGTGCTGGGTGGTGCGCGCGGTTCGGGGGTGATCTGGGACACCGAAACTTTCCGAATGGGTCCACCTCAGGATGCGGGCTGGCACGGGGCTTCGGTTCGCGATTAAGTGGACCTTGTCGAATCTTGAGGAGCCGCGTGACCGAGCTTGCGAGGGCACCATTCAACACGGGGACATCGGTCGCCGACGCTCCGAGCGCCACCGAGGAGAGTTTGTGACCGACCTGAACATCCTGGCCATCTCCGGCAGCCTGCGCGCGGGCTCGTTCAACACCGCACTGGTGCGCAACGCCCAGAAGCACGCGCCGGCCGGCATGACCATCTCCACCTACGAGGGGCTCGGCGACCTGCCGCACTACAACGCGGATCTGGACAACGACGAGAACCTGCCGGCCTCGGTGGCCCAGCTGCGGCTGGCCATCGCCGACGCCGACGGGCTGCTCATCGCCACCCCCGAGTACAACTACTCGATCCCCGGCGGACTGAAGAACCTGCTGGACTGGGCCTCGCGGCCGGCCGCGAGCTCGGTGCTGCGGCACAAGCACATCGCCATCATGGGCGCCTCGCCCAGCCAGTTCGGCACCGTGCGGGCGCAGCTGGCCCTGCGGCAGGTGTTCCTGTGGACGCACTCGCACGTGGTGATCAAGCCCGAGCTGATGCTGTTCGGCGCGGCCCAGCGGTTCGACGACGGCGGCAACATCACCGACGAGATGACCATCAACCTGCTGCGCGAGCTGCTGACCGCGCTGCACGACCAGATCCGAGGCTGAGCCATGACGCGCGGTTTCGTGCATTCCCCCAGTCCCACCCGGGTCGTCTTCGGCGCCGGCACGGTGGCGGCGGTGGCCGAGGAGGTGCGGCGGCTGGGTGGTTCCCGGGTGTTGCTGCTGGCTCGGCCCCGGCACGCCGAGCGGGTCGCCGCAGCGCTGGGTGATCTGGTCGTCGCACAGTTCGACGGGGCGCGCATGCACACCCCGGTCGAGGTCACCGCGCAGGCGCTGGACGTCCTGAAGTCGGCCGCCGCGGACTGCGTGGTCGCGGTCGGCGGCGGCTCCACCACCGGCCTGGCCAAGGCGTTGGCCGTGCGAACCGGTGTGCCGCAAGTGATCCTGCCCACCACGTACGCCGGCTCCGAGGTGACGCCGGTGCTCGGCGAGACCGAGAACGGCCGCAAGACCACCCGCCGGTCGCCGGACATCCTGCCGGAGACCGTGATCTACGACGTGGACCTGACGGTGGAACTGCCGGTTCCGACGACGGTCACAAGCGCCGTCAACGCCCTGGCCCACGCCGTGGAGGCGCTGTACTCGCCGGAGGCCAACCCGGTCACCGATGCCGTTGCCGTGCAGGCGATCCATGGCATCACGCACTCGCTGCCCCTGGTCACGGCCGATCCGTCCGATGTGGATGCCCGGGCCGAGCTGCTGGAGTCGGCGTGGCTGGCCGGCAGCCTCATGGCGCAGGTGAGCATGGGCCTGCACCACAAGCTGTGCCACCAGCTCGGCGGCCAGTTCGACCTGCCGCACGCCGAGACCCACACGGTGATGCTGCCGCAGGTCATGGCGTACAAGGAGAAGGAGTCGCCGGAGGCGCTGGCGAAGGTGGCCGACGCGCTGGACGTGCCGGACGCGGCGGCGGCCGTGTACGACCTCGTGCACTCGCTGGGCGGCCCGACCTCGTTGCGGGATCTCGGTCTTGCCGAGTCCTCTTTGGACGACATCGAGCCGGCGTCGGTGCTGCGTGCGGCCTGGGAGGGCACCCGGCCCGAGGGCGCCCCGGACCTGAGCGCGCTGACCGCGCAGGTCATCGCCAGCTTCGACGAGACCCCGAGCCCGCGGCTCAAGCAGCTGATCACCGACCTCGTGCGGCACCTGCACCACTTCGCCGTGCACAACGACCTCACCGAGGACGAGTGGCTGTTCGCCATCGACTTCCTCACCCGCACCGGGCAGATCAGCGACGACAAGCGCAAGGAGTTCGTGCTGCTGTCCGACACTCTCGGCGTGTCCAGCGTCGTGGACGCCCTGACCAACTCACGCAGCCCGCTGACCACGCCGTCGGCGGTGCTCGGACCGTTCTATGTGGAGGGTCCGCCGGCCATGGAGCACGGCGCGGACATCTCCGGCGGCCTCGACGGCGATCCGCTGTGGGTGTCCACGCAGATCGTCGACGTGGACGGCAAGGCGGTGCCGGGCGCGGTCGTGGATGTGTGGCAGGCCAACAAGGACGGCTTCTACGACGTGCAGTTGCCCGAGGTGGACGGCCCGGTGCTGCGCGCCCGGTTCGTCGCCGACGACGAGGGCAGGCTGACGTTCTGGACCACCCTGCCGCGCGAGTACCCGGTGCCGGAGGACGGGCCGGTGGGCCAGATGCTCCAGGGCGCCAACCGCCATCCGTACCGGGCCCCGCACGTGCACTTCATGATCATGGCCCCGAACTACCACAAGCTGGTCACCCAGCTGTTCGTCGAGGGCGGCGCGTACATGGACTCCGACACGGTGTTCGGCGTCAAGAACGGCCTGATCGTGGACTTCCCGAAGGCGCAGGGCGAGCCGCCGGCCGGTCGCGCGGTGGGGCCGGACGGCTGGCACCGGCTGGACTACACGTTCCGCATCGGCCGCTGATCGACGAGTTCGTCGTCCTTGCGTGGATTCAACGCCGACGCGAACACGACGGTCAGCACACACAGGACGATGGGCACGAAGAAGGCCGCGTTGAGGGGCATGAACCGGGTCAGGCCGCCGATGACGGCCGGCCCGGCCAGCAGGCCGACGTAGCCGAGGCCGACGACCCGGGCCATCAGGGCGCCGGCCGAGCGGTGGTCGAGGTTGCCGGCGGCGGTGAACAACTGCGGCACGCCACCGGCCAGCCCGATGCCGAACAGCGCGTATCCCACCAGCGCCAACCAGATCCACGGCGAGAACACCACGACCGTCAGCCCGATCGCGGCGATCGCCGCGCCGTAGCGGACGATTCGGGTCGCCCCGATCCTGGCGGCGACCCGGTCGGTGGCGAAGCGGCCGACGGTCATGGCCACCGCGAACGCCCCGTAGCCGAGCGGGGCCTCGCCGGCCGAGGCGTTGAGGATGCCCTTGAGCTCCAACGTCGCCCAGTCGTTGGCGACGCCCTCGGACAGCATCAGCGCCAGCGCGAGGAAGCCGAGAATCCAGACCAGGCCCTTCGGGGCCGGCTTGGCCGGCGTGACAACGGTTTCCTCGGCCTTGTGGTGGTCGGCGTCGATGGTGAAGCGGCCGGCCACCAGCGAGAGCGCGGCCACGAACAGGCCCACGGCGGTCAGCGTGATCCCGGTCGGCACATTGGCACCAAGCACGACCGAGCCGATCAGGGCGGCGAAGGCGCCGCCGATCGACCACACCGCGTGGAACGCCGCCATGATCGGCCGGGGGTAACCCCTTTCCACCACCACGGCGTGAGCGTTCATGGCGACGTCCAGCGCGCCGTTGGCGAAGCCCATCACGATCATGATCAGGCCGAGCGCCCACCACGAGGTCAGCCAGCCCGGCACCGTCAGCGAGAGCCCGAAGGCCGCCGCCGCGGCCGGCACGAGCCGGCGGGGGCCGATCTTGTCCACCAGCGGGCCGACCACCTGCATGCCGACCAGGGCCGAGCCGCCCAGCACCAGCAGGAGCAGGCCGAGCACGCTGTGCGGGATGTCGACGTCGCGCTCCACGTTCGGCAGGTGCACCAGCCACATGCCGAGGCCGAAGCCGTTCAGGCCGAAGGTCAGGAAGGTCGCGAAGCGGGCAGCCCGTGGGGGCGAGGTCATGCGGTCTCCTCTGTGACGTGCACCAGCACGCCACGTTCGGCCAGCGCCCGGCGCTGGTCCTCGGGTGCGGTCGGGTCGGTGACGACGACGTCGGGGCGGTCGGCCGCGCAGACGTGGGCCAGCGCGGCGCGGTCCCACTTCGCGCCGTCGATCAGCGCGAGGGTCCGGGCCGACATCGCGAGGGCCTGCTGCTTGACCTCCGCGTCGTCCAGGTCGAAGGCGGTGAGCCCGTCGTCGAGGTTGAACGCGCAGGGGCTCAGCACCGCGACGTCGAATCGGAGCTGTCGGAGGGAGTTCAGGGTCAGCGGGCCGACCATGGCCAGCTCCCCAGGCCGCGGCTCACCGCCCGGGATCAGCAGCCGAACCCTTGGCGCGTCAAGGAGTTCCGTCACCGCGTGCAGCGACAACGGCAGCACCGTCACCGCGCGGTCGCGCAGCCGGCGGGCCACCTCCAGCGCGGTCGTGCCGCTGTCCAGGACGATCGTCTCGCCGTCACGGATCAGGTCGACCGCAGCCTCGGCAATGGCCCGCTTGGCCTGCGTCGCCGACACGGCCCGGGCCGCGAACGGCGGTTCCACTCCGGACGGCGTCGCCGGCACCGCGCCCCCGTGCACCCGGCGCAGCACTCCGTGCGCGGCCAGGACGTCCAGGTCGCGGCGCACGGTCATCTCCGACGCGCCCATCTCCACCGCGAGCTCCGCGACCGTCACCTGAGCCGTGCTCTTCAGCCGCTCGACGATCACCCGCTGCCGCTCCGCTCCTCTCACCCGTGGGATGTTTCCATTCCGGACCGTGTTCGCACAACCCGTTTGTTCGTTCTATCACCCGGCTTGTGCCTTTGCCGCTGCGGCATGATGGTTTCATGCGCGCCGTCGACACCGGGGGCTACCTGAAGGGCCGGATCCGCCGGGAGGACATCATCTCCGCGGCGGAAGTCGTGTACGGCGAGGTCGGCTACCACGGGGCGTCGCTGCGGGAGATCGCCAAGCGCGTCGGCATGTCCCACGCCGGCCTGCTGTACTACTTCCCCACCAAGGAGGCCCTGCTCGCCGCCGTCCTGGAGCGCCGCGACGCCGAGGACGCCGAGCGGGAGCAGCTCGCCTCGCCGCCCGGGCTGGAGGTGCTGCGGCACTACCTGGCCCTGGCCTCCCACAACGTCCGCCACCCCGGCATCGTGGATCTGTACTCCCGCCTGGCCGCCGAGGCCGTCGCCGCCGACCACCCCGCCCACGACTACTTCCGTCGGCACTACGACGAAGCCCGGGCCGGTGTGCGGGACTCCTTCCGCGTGCTGGCCGACTCCGGCGACCTCCGTCCCGGCATCGACCCCGAGCAGGCCACCGTCACCTTCATCGCCCTCATGGACGGCCTCCAGGTCCAGTGGCTCACCACCCCCGACGACGTCGACCTCGTCGCCTCCCTCCGCTTCTACCTCCAATCCCTGCTCACAGTCCCCCTCTGACACCGCGAGTCCCGCTCTCGGGCAACTGAATGTCGAGTCACGGAACTCGACACATGGCTGCCCGACAGCGGGACTCGCGGTTGCGGGCCGTGCTCGCCGCCACCATGACCGCCAGGCACCGCAAGGCCGGGTCCGGCGGCGGAGCGGTGGTGGGACAGCACCGAACCGGCCCCACCCGCCAAGAACCGGTCGGTCAGGTGCCGAAAGTAGCGCTGAAAGGATCCCAGTCCACCGGCAGGGCGGGCGGAACCTCAACGGTGCTGGCGACTTCTACGGAATGGCCAGCGGCGATGGACTCCTCCACGGCGAGCAGGGCGTCCAGCACGTGGTAGGCCAGTTCGCCGGAGGCGCGCTCGGGCACGCCGGCGCGGATGGAGCGGGCCAGTTCGAGGGCCCCGGTGCCGCGCTCGGCGGAATGTCCTTGCGCCGCAAGCTCCTCCGGCTCGTCGCCGAGATGCAGGACGGTGCTGCCGACGAACTTGTTGGGGTCGGGCAGGACGGCGGTGCCGGCGGAGCCGGTGACCTCCAACTGGCCCCGCCGCACGAGCTTGGAGTCGAAGCTGAACACGACCTGGGCGGAGCCGCCGCGCTCGAACTCCAGCAGCGCGGTGACGTTCGTGAGGACGTCGACGGGGAACTCGGTGCCGGCCTTGGGTCCGCTCGCGATGACCCGGCGGTCCTGGGCCCGCGCCCCGGATCCGGTGACCCGCCGGATGGGGCCGAAGAGCTGGATCAAGGTGGTCAGGTAGTACGGCCCCATGTCCAGCAGCGGACCGGCCCCGGGCTGGTACAGGAACTCCGGCGACGGATGCCAGATCTCGGGCCCGGGCACCTGGAACAGCGCCAGGGCCGACAGCGGCGTGCCGATGGTGCCGGCGTCGACGGCCCGGCGCGCGGTCTGAAGGCCGGCGCCGAGGACGGTGTCAGGGGCGCTGGCGACCCGAAGGCCGCGCTCGCGGGCACGGTCGAGCAGCTTCCGGCCGGTCTGCCGGTCCATGGCCAACGGCTTCTCGGCCCACACGTGCTTGCCGGATTCCAGCGCCGCCAGGCCGACGTCGACATGCGCGCTGGGCACGGTCAGGTTGATGACGAGCTCGATGTCCGGCGAGGCCAACAGCTCGGCCACGGCGCCGGAGGAAGGCACGCCGAACTTGGCGGCCTGGGCGGCGGCGCGGGCGGTGTCGAGGTCGGCGACGAACAGCACCCGCAGGTCGGGGAAGCTGGTCAGGTTGGTCAGGTAGGTGTCGCTGATGACGCCGGCGCCGATCACACCGACGCCCATGGGCCCGCTCACGGCTCAAGCCCCACGACGAAGGCACGGCTGGCGGCGATGCCCTCGTAGATGTCGCCGTCGTACTGGTCGAACTCCACGACCCGCAGCGCCTGCGGAGCGGCGGCGAGGACCTCGGCGACGGGCACGGTGCCCTGGCCGGCCGGGACCTGGCCGGTGGCGTCGGTGTTCAGGCCGCCGTCCTTCACGTGGATGGCCCGCACCCGGTCCCCGAGCCGCCGCAGCAGCGCCGGGGCGTCCTCGCCGCCGGCCGTGGCCCAGTAGGTGTCGACCTCCAGCACCAGGGCGGGGTCGAGCTGGTCGGCGAACACCTCGAAGGCGCTGCGGCCGTCGAGTCGGGACTGCAACTCCCACCAGTGGTTGTGGTAGCCGACGCGCACCCCGTGCTCGGCGGCGAGCTTGGCGGCGGCGTTCAGGGCGTCGGCGGTAGCGCCGATATCGCCGGCCTGCTGCCAGTGCTCGGCGCCGACGAACGGGTCGATCACCACGTCGATGCCCAGCTCGGCCGCGGCGGCGAAGACCGCGGCCTGGTCGGCGCCGATCAGCCGGGCGTGCGCGGTGGGCGCGGTGAGGCCGTTGGCCGGCAGGCCGGTGCGCAGCGTGGCCACGTTCTCCAGCACGCCGTACGGCTCGACATGCTTGAACCCGATCTCGGCCAGCCGCGCCAGCACGGCGGCCGGGTCCTCGGCGAACCTGTCGCGGACCGAGTACAGCTGCACGGAAAGCTCGCTCATCCCAGCTCCTTGGGGTCGGTGACCGCCGTCACCCCAAATCTCTACCACTTGGTAGAAATCTACGCCAGAGGGTTATGGCTCCGCGAAAGATGGCGTGGGCGGTGGTTGTGCGCCGTCCGTGAGCCGTGATCATGTAACCGAGTGAAACGATTCGACGGACGCCGGGTGCTGATCACCGGCGGCGGTTCGGGCATCGGCCGGGCGGTGGCGTTGCGCCTGGTGTCCGAGGGCGCGGAGGTCGTGGCGGTCGACGTGGCCGAGGACAGCCTTCAGGAAACCGCTCAGCAGGCCGGCAAAGGCCTATATCCGCTCATAGGCGACGTTTCCTCGGAATCGTCGGTCACGGATTTCATGGCCACGGCGTTGCACCACCTGGGCGGCCTGGACGTGCTGGTGAACAACGCGGCGGTGCTGCACGCGGCGCACACCCACGAGACCTCTCTGGAGCTGTGGAATCGCACGATCGCGGTCAACCTGACCGGGATGTTCCTCGTCACGAGGGCGGCCTTGCCGGCGCTGACCGCAACCGGGAACGGAGTTGTCGTCACGATCGGCTCGACCGCCGGCTCGTTCACCCATCCGTTCCTGTCGGCCTACGCGGCGACCAAGGGCGGGGTGCAGGCCTTCAGCCGGGCCATCGCGGCCGAGTACGCCGACCAGGGTCTGCGAGCGGTCACCATCCAGCCGGCCGGCATCGACACCGGCATGCCGGCCCGGGTCGGCGAGATCCTGCCCGAGGGCGCGGACATCATGCTGCTGGCCCGAAACGTCTCGCTGCTGACCAAGGGCGCGCTGGTGCCGCCGGACCGGGTCGCGGGGGTGGTGGCGATGGTGGCCTCCGACGACGGCCGGCACATCACCGGCACCGAGATCCGCGTCGACGGCGGCGCGCACGCGTGAGCTAAGCCAGGCCCAGCGCCACGGCGTCGTCGATGGACAGCCGACTGCCGACGGCGAAGGCCAGCTCGTACCCACGATCGCCCAGCGCCTGCCGGGCCAGCTGCTCGCACTGCTCGTGCGGGGCGGCAAAGTTGCGGGAGCCGAACAGCGGAACGCCCACGTGCGGCCAGATCCCGGCGACCGCGCCCAGCAACTGGGCCGCCCGCTCCGCCTCGCCGACCATCGCGGCCAGCAACGCCAACAACTCCACCGACAACGCGATGCCCAGCAGGTCGTTGAAGGTCTGCTTGATGGCCAGGCACTTCTTGGCGTGGGCGACGGCCTGCCCCAACGCGCCCTGCAGACACGCGGCGAAGCCCAAAACGTAGTGCGCATAGGCCAACGCCCACTGCTCGCCGTGCTGTTCGGCGACGGCGTGGGCGTCCTGGGCCAGGGCGACCGTGGTCGGCAGGTCACCGGTGAAGGCCACGGTCATGGCCAGGGCGACCTTGGTCATCACGACGTTGCTGTCGAGCTGGCCGAGGCCGGTCAGCCGCTGGTTGGCCTCGGCGAACAGGGCCGTGCCGGCGACGAGGTCGTCGGTGAAGATGGCCGCGGCGCCGCGGACGTAGATGGAGTACGCCACCGCGACGAGGTCGTCGGACTGGGCCCGGCACTCGTCGAGCATGCCGATGGCGGCGGGCGTGTCGCCCTGCAAGGTGGCGACGTAGCCGTTGACCCACAACGCCTTGTGTCGCTCGTAGCCCCGAAAGGGCAGCCCTAACAAGGCATCGAGCCACCGCCGCCCCTCGGCGAACACCCCGCACCCGATCCAGTAGAACCACAGCGTGCCGGCCAGCCGCAGACCGGCGGCCGGATCCGATTCGAGACCGAACTCCAGTGCCGCACGGAGATTCGCCCGATCAAGGTGGATCCGCGTGAACACCACGGCCTGGTTGGGCCCGAACCACTCCTTCTCGCCCCACGACGCCAGCCGCTGGCACCAGGCCAGATGCCGACGCCGCAACGTCTCCGTGAAGCCGTCGGCCAGCAGCTGCTCGGCCCCGAACTGCCGCAACGTCTCCAGCAGCCGGTACCGCACCACGCCGCCGACGGTCTGCGACGACAGCACGGACTTGTCGACCAGCCGGGCCACCAGCGACAACACGTAGTCGCCGCCGCACACCTGCTCGACGGCCTCCAGGTCGAAACTGCCGGCGAACACCGAAAGCTGGCTCCACAGCAGGCGTTCCGCCGGCGTGCAGAGCTCGAAGCTCCACTCCACCGCGGCCCGAATCGTCTGGTGCCGGGCCATCACGCCCCGTCGGGCCCCGCTCAGCAGCGCGAATCGATCATCCAAACGGGACAACAGCTGGGACGGCGACAATGTGCGCAGCACGAGGGTGGCCAGCTCGATGGCCAGTGGGATCCCGTCCAGCCGCCGGCACAGGTTCTCCACGATCCGCACATTGTCGGCCGTCACCTCGAAATCGAGGACGGCGTCCCGGGCCCGCTCCGCGAACAGCCGCATCGCCGCGTGCTCGACCGGCATCGGCGGCACGATCAGCACCTGCTCGCCCTCGACGCCCAGCGGCTGCCGGCTGGTCACCAGCATCAACAGCCGTGGGCATCCTCGCAGCAGCGCCGTCACGAAATCGGCGCAGGCCTCCAGCAGGTGCTCGCAGTTGTCCAGCACCACCAACACATCCCGGTCCCGCAGCACGTCGACCAGAACGTCCACAGGGGACCGTCCAGACTGGTCGCGAACCCCCAACGCCTCGGCCACGGCATGGGGCACCAATGCCCGGTCCCGCAGCCCGGCCAGCTCCACCAGCCGCACCCCGCCCTGCACGGACGCCGCCAACTGCCCGGCGCACCGCAACGCCAGCCGGCTCTTGCCCACCCCGCCGGTGCCGGCCAAGGTCACCAGACGGCCGCCGGCGAACATGCCGCCCAGCTTGGCCAACTCCTCCTCGCGGCCGACGAAGCTGGTCAGTTCCGCCGGCAGGCCGACGGAAACCACGGCCTGCAACGACACCGGCGGCTCCTGCACCGGCTCGTCGGCCAGGATGGCGCTCTCCAGGCTCCGCAGCCGTGTCCCCGGCTCCACGCCCAACTGCTCCACCAGCGTCGACCGCGCGCGCCGGAAGGTGGCCAGCGCCTCGGCCTGCCGCCCGGACCGGTACAGGGCGAGCATCAGCTGCTCCCACAGGCGTTCCCGGAACGGATGGGCCACGACCAGACCGGCCAGCTCCCCCAGCACCTCGCCGTGCCGGCCCAGCGCCAGCTCGGCCCCGATCAGGTCCTCGTGCGCGTCCAGCCGGGCATCCCCGAGCCGGGAGGCCTCCTGCCGTACCCACTGGCCCTGCCGGCAGTCGCCCAGCGCGTCCCCACGCCACAACGCCAACGCGGCCTGCAACTGGTCGGCGGCGGCACGGTGATCACCGGACGACAGGGCCTGATGCCCGCGTCGGGCCAGCGACTCGAAGCGCACGACGTCCACCGAGAACGGCGGGATGCGCAGCAGATACCCGGGATCCCGAGTGACGATCATGTTCAGCACGTCGGCGGCCCGCAGGTCGCGGCGCATGTGCGCGACGTGGCTGCGCAGCGTTTTGGGCGCGGTCGGCGGCGCCTGGTCCCACAGCGCGTCGATCAGCGCGGACGAGGCGACGGGCTGGCCGGGCCGCAGGGCCAACCGGGCCAGCAGGGTTCGGTGCCCCCTGCCCCGCAGCGTCACCGGCCCCTGCGGGCCGGCGATCTCGACGGGGCCGAGCACCCGGACTCTGATGTCGTCGGACACGAGTGCTCGGATCGACAGCGCAACGCACGCACTCCATCGGCCAACCGGGTGTCATCACCACACGTCTCGGTGATTTAGCCCGGTTGGCCGATGGCTGCGATCACTCCTTGTCGATCCAGATGGCCGACGACGGGCACACGTTGACCGCCTGGCGGACGGCGTCCTGCTCGCCGGTCTCCGGGTCCATGGTCAGCGGCGCCACCAGACCGTCGTCGTCCTGGTCGAACACGGCGGGCGCGGCCAGCACGCACTGGCCGGCGCCGACGCACCGCTCCCTGTCCGCGGTGATGTGCATGGTGTGGCCTCTTCCTGCGAGAGCGTCAGAAATTCACGGGAACCCGGTAGATACCGTAGATGCCGGCGTCGTCCTTGTACGGCAGTTCGCCGGCCGGCACGGCCAGCGACAGACTCGGCACCCGACGGAACAACGTCTCGAAGACGATCTCGAGTTCCAGCCGGGCCAGGTTCTGCCCGAGGCACTGGTGGACGCCGTAGCCGAAGGCCACGTGGTGGCGGGCGCCGCGGTGGAAGTCCAGCTGCTCCGGGTTCTCGAACACGTCGCCGTCCCAGTCGGCGGCCAGGCCGGACACGATGACGCCCTCGTCCTTGCGGATGGCCACGCCGCCGAGCTCGAGGTCTTCGGTGACCACGCGGGCGGTCGCGCTCTCCACGATGGTGAAGTAGCGCAGCATCTCCTCGATGGCCGAGGGCAGCAGCGAGGAGTCGGCCACGACCTGGGCCTTCTGCTCCGGGTTCTCCAGTAGCGCGACCGTGCCGAGCGAGATCATGTTGGCCGTGGTCTCGTGGCCGGCGATCAGCAGCAGGATGGCGGTGCCGACGATCTCGTCGTGGGTCATCACCTGCTTCTCGCGGTTGCGGGCGATGAGGCGGCCGATCACGTCGTCGGTGGGCTCGCCGGCCTCCTTGGCGGTGACCAGCCCCTCCAGGAAGTCGTTGAGCGCATCGGCGGCAGCGGCCCGCTCCTGCGGCTCGGTGGTCCGGCTGATCAGCTTGCGGGTCCACTCGTGGAAGCCGTGCCGCTGCTCGTAGGGCACGCCGAGCAGCTCGCAGATGACCAGCGACGGCACCGCCAGCGACACGTGCTCGACCAGGTCCGCGCCCTGACCGGCGGCCAGCAGGTCGTCGATGCTCTGGTCGACGATCTCCTGGATGCGCGGGCGCAGCGCGGCGATGCGGCGCACGGAGAACTCGCTGATCAGCATCTTGCGGTGGGCGCCGTGCTCGGGCGCGTCCAGGCCGATCATGGATCGGCGGATGCTGAGCCGGCTGTTCTGCTGGAACGCCTTGCGCTGCTCGGTGGTCAGCGCCAGCGGGAAGTTCGGGTGCTGCCGGTCGGAGCTCACGCGCGGGTCGGACAGCAGCTGGCGGCTCAGCTCGTGGCCGGTGACCAGCCACGCGAGCTGACCGTCGGGCATGCGGACCCGGCTGACCGGCTCCTGTGCGCGGATCTCCCGGTACTCGGCCGGCGGGTGCATCGGGCACTCGCGGGCCATCGGGAACGACGGAAGGTCGGTTTCGAGCATCTCGGTCATCGGACGCGCTCCCCAGGGTCGTCACAGTTGCCTGTTACAACCAACGTACCCGAAGCGGAGGGAAATCGTCCACATATTGGCTACAGCCAGTCGGCACTCCGTGACCAGGTGAGAAGATTGTCCAGTTCCCCGTCGACCTCGTACCGGGAATCCGTGGCCGCGTAGGCCCCGCGGTAGAACAGCAGCGGCTGCCCGTCGCGGCATTCGCCCAGCTCGGTCACCCTTCCGACGACCACGTGGTGGTCGCCGGCGTCATGCACGTCCTCGACCTTGCAGTCGATCCAGGTCAGCACCCCGTCCAGCACCGGGCAGCCGCTGGGCGACGGCCGCCAGCCGGTGCCGCTGAACCGGTCCGCGCCGCGCGTGCCGAACAGCTTGGAGACCGGCTGCTGGTCGTGGGCCAGCACGTTCACGCAGAACAGGCCCGAGTCCCGGATCGCCGGCCAGGTGCCCGACCGGCGGTCCGGGCAGAACAGCACCAGCGGCGGGTCCAGCGACAGCGCCGCGAACGACTGGCAGGCGAAGCCCACCGGCACGCCGTCCACCACGGTCGTGACCACGGTGACGCCCGTGCAGAAGTGGCCGAGAACCGAGCGGAAGCGGTCCATCTAGCGGCTGCCGATGCCGAAGTCGTGGCCCCACAGGCTGACCGCGGTGCTCTCCCGCGCGATCCACGACTCGTCCTCGACCTGCCGGCCCTCGGTGCCGAACTCGACGTCGAAGCCGCCGGGGGTCTTCATGTAGAAGCTGAGCATCAAGTCGTTGACGTGCCGGCCCAGCGTCGCCGACATCGGCACCTTGCGGCGCGCGGCCCGGTCCATGGCCAGGCCCACGTCGTCGGAATTGCCGACCTCGATCATCAGGTGCACGATGCCGCTCGGCGTCGGCATCGGCAGGAACGCCAGGCTGTGGTGGCGCGGATTGCAGCCGAAGAACCGCAGCCACGCCGGCGCGCCGTCGGCCGGGCGGCCGACCAGCTGCGGGGGCAGCCGCATGGAGTCGCGAAGCTTGAAGCCGAGCACGTCACGGTAGAAGCGCAGGGCCTCCTCGTCGTCACGGGTGCTCAGCACCACGTGCCCCAGCCCCTGCTCCCCCGTCACGAAGGTGTGCCCGTACGGGCTGACGATGCGCCGGTGTTCCAGCGCCGCCCCGTGGAAGACCTCCAGCGTGTTGCCGGAGGGGTCGTCGAAGCGGATCAAACCGTTGACACGACGGTCTTTCAGGTCGTCGTCGCTGGCCTTCTCCACGGCCACGCCGGCGGCGTCCAGGGCGGTGGCGATCTCGGCCAGCTCGCCTTCGTTGGCCACTTCCCAGCCGGCCTGGGCCAGGCGGTCCCTCTCGCCGGGGAAGATCACCAGGCGGGCCGGGAAGTCGTCCATACGCAGGTAGAGCGCCTCGGGGTCGGAGCCCTTGCCCTCGATCATGCCCAGCACCTTGAGGCCGTATTCGCGCCAGGCCGCCATGTCCGTGGCCTCGATGCGCAGGTATCCCAGTGACCTGATGCCCATCTCAGTCCTCGCTCAGGAAGTCGATCGCCAGCCGGTTGAACTCGTCGAACTTCTCCAGCTGGGCCCAGTGTCCGCAGCCGCCGAACACGTGCAGCTGGGCGCGCCGGATCAGCTTCAGCGCCACCAGCGCCCCGTCCAGCGGGTTGACCCGGTCCTCACGGCCCCAGACCAGCAGGACGCGCTGGCGCAGGCGGTGGGCCTCGCGCCAGAGCATGCCCTCCTCGACCGTGTCCGGGCGGGAGAAGGAGGCGCCCATGGCGGCCATGGCCTTGAGCGACTCGGGCTGGCTGGCGTACTGGAAACGCTCCTCCACCAGCTCGTCGGTGATCATCTTCTGGTCGAAGACCAGCGTCTTGAGGAAGGCCTTGAGCGCTTCCTTCGACGGCGCCATCCCGAAGGCCCCCAGGCGTTTCACGCCTTCGGTCGGGTCCGGCGCGAAGACGTTGAGGCCGAGGCCGCCCGGGGCCATCAGCACCAGCCGGCCAGCCCGTTCGGGGTACTTGAGAGCGAACCGCACGGCCGTGCCGCCGCCGAGGGAATTGCCCAGCAGGTCGGCCTTTTCCACGTCCAGTTCGTCGAGCAGGGCCTTGAGCGCGTCGGCGCTGTGCGTGAAGTACTGGCCGTGCTCGGTCGGCTTGTCCGACTGGCCGAAGCCCGGCTGGTCCGGCGCGATGACCCGGAAGTGCTTGGCGAACACCGGGACGTTGCGGCCGAAGTTGCTCCACGCCGAGGCGCCGGGGCCGCCGCCGTGCAGCAGCACCAACGGTTTTCCCTCGCCGGCGTCGTGGAAGTGCAGCCGGACAGCCGCCTTTTCGGTGTGCTTTCCGTTGGACATCACAGCATCGCGTCCTGCACCGGGATGCCGAACTCGCCGTTGCCGAACATCATCAGCGCCCGCTCGGGGTCGTTGATCGCGTGCGCGCGGCCGGCGTGGGCGTCCCGCCAGAAGCGCTGGATCGGCGTGCCCATGCGGATCGCGCGGCCGCCGGAGTTCTCGAACAGCATGTCGATGGCCTCGATGGCCCGGCCGGTGCCGCGCACCTGGTCCCGGCGGACCCGCAGCCGCAGCGGCAGCGGGATTCGCTCACCGCGGTTGGCGTGGCCCATCAGCTCGGTCATGTTGTGCGTGAGCTGCAGCCAGGCCGCGTCGATCTCGCTGGCCGCGGTGGCGATGCGCACCTTGGCGAACGGGTCCTCGCTGGAGCGTTCACCCTTGTAGGACACGCGAACCCGGGCCTTCATGTGCTCGACGTGCGCGTTGTAGGCGCCGGTGGCCATGCCGATGATCGGCGTGGTAATGGCGTACGAGAAGAGCGAGGCGAACGGCAGCTTGTACAGCGGCGAGGTGTTGAGCTCCTGGCCCGGACACACGCACTTCGACGTGTCAGCGAAGCTCAGCGCCCGGTGCTTGGGCACGAAGACCTTGTCCACGATGATGTCATTGCTGCCGGTGCCGCGCAGGCCGACCGTGTCCCAGACGTCCTCGATGACGTAGTCCTGGCGTGGCAACAGGAACGTGCAGAAGTCGACCTGCTTGCCGCCCTCGTCGCTGACCACGCCGCCGAGGAACACCCAGGACGCGTGGTCGCAGCCCGAGGAGAAGCTCCAGCGTCCGGTCAGCTCGTAGCCGCCGTCGACCAGCGTGGCCCGGCCCGTCGGCGCATACGAGGAGGAGATGCGGCTGTCCGGGTCATCGCCCCAGACCTCGCGCTGCGCTTCGTCCGGGAACAGGCCCAGCTGCCAGGGGTGGATGCCCACCACCGAGCTGACCCACCCCGTCGATCCGCAGGCGCTCGCGATCGCGCGGATCGTCTCGTAGAACGTGACCGGCTCCGCCTCGAAGCCGCCGTAGCGCTTCGGCTGCAGCAGCTTGAACACGCCGGCCAGCTGCAACGCCTTGATCGACTCGTCCGGCACCCGCCTGCGGTCCTCGGCCTCCTGGGCCCGCTCACGCAGCGCCGGCAGGACATCCCGGACCGCCGCGGTCACCTGCTCGCTCATGGACCTAGACTAGAACGTGTTCTCGTTCGTGTCGACCGCTGACGGTAGCCATCCGAGGCTCTGAAACTATAACCTGTTCCAGTAGTCGCCTCTGGAGGTGTGATGGGTACCGACGTCCGCACGATCGAGGCCGGCGCGCCGCCGTCCCGGTTCGCTCGGGGCTGGCACTGCCTGGGGCTGGTCGCACAGTTCGCCGACGGGCAGCCGCACGCCGTGCAGGCTTTTGGCACCAAACTGGTGGTGTTCCAGGGCACCGACGGCTCGCTCAACGTACTGGACGCCTACTGCCGGCACATGGGTGGGGACCTGACCCAGGGCACGGTGAAGGGGACCGAGGTGGCCTGCCCGTTCCACGACTGGCGCTGGGGCGGGGACGGCCGCTGCAAGTCGATCCCGTACGCCAAGCGGGTGCCGCTGCGGGCGCGCACCCGGGCGTGGACCACGTGCCAGCAGAACAAGCAGCTGTTCGTCTGGCACGACCCGCAGGGCAACCCGCCGCCGCCCGAGCTGGCCATCCCGGCCATCGAGGGCGCCTTCTCCGACGAGTGGAGCGATTGGACCTGGGACTCGGTGCTCATCGAGGGCGCCAACTGCCGGGAGATCGTCGACAACGTGGTCGACATGGCGCACTTCTTCTACGTGCACTTCGCCTTCCCCACGTACTTCAAGAACGTGTTCGAGGGGCACACCGCCAGCCAGTACCTGAACTCCAAGGCCCGGCCGGACGTGCACGCCAAGACGGCCTACTCGGGCGAGAACGACCTGGCGACGCGGTCCGAGGCGTCCTACTACGGGCCGTCCTACATGATCGACTACCTGTGGAACGACTTCCACGGGGCCACCGTCGAGACGGTGTTGATCAACTGCCACTACCCGGTGACGCCCAACTCCTTCGTGTTGCAGTGGGGCGCGATCGTGAAGAAGTTCCCCGGCATGGACGACGACCAGGCCAACAAGATCGCCGGCAAGTTCGCCAAGAACACCGGCGTGGGTTTCCTTCAGGACGTGGAGATCTGGCGCAACAAGTCCCGTGTGGACAATCCGCTGCTGTGCGAGGAGGACGGCCCGGTGTACCAGCTCCGGCGCTGGTACGAGCAGTTCTACGTGGACGTGGAGGACGTCCAGGACGACATGGTGCGGCGGTTCGAGTTCGAGGTGGACACCACGCGGGCCAACGAGGTGTGGCAGCGGGAGGTCGCCGAGAACCTGGCCCGGCGGGGCGGCTGAGCCCGTGCGCGAGTCGGCCAGGTACCTGACCGAGGGTCTGCGGCCGCACGTGTGCGACGGCTGCGGAACCACCGTGCTGGTCAAGAAGAACAGCCCGCAGCACACCAGCGTGCAGTGGCAGTCCGCCACCTGCTCGCGGTTGGGCCCGCAGGTCGCCGGCTGTCCCGCGTTGCGAGACAGCATCGACCGGGCCGTTCGTGAGGGCTCGATCGAGGTGCCCGCCGATGAGTGAGGTCCGGGTGGCCGAGGTGATCTCGGAGACCGCCGACGCCGTGTCCCTGGTGTTGGACGCGGAGCTGTCCTACGAGCCCGGGCAGTTCCTGACGTTCCGGCTGCCGAACGGGCTAGAGCGGTGCTACTCGCTGTCCAGTTCCCCTTACACCGGCGAGAAACCGACCGTCACCGTCAAGCGCATGCCCGGTGGCGCCTGCTCTTCGTGGATCTGCTCCTCCGTCGTCGCCGGGACCGTGCTGGAGGCTCGGGACCCGGCCGGGGTTTTCGTGCCGTCCTCTTTGGACCGGGATCTGATGCTGTTCGCCGGCGGGAGCGGGATCACTCCCGTCATGTCCATCATCAAGTCCGTGCTGGCGGCCGGGTCCGGTCGGATGGTTCTGTTCTACGCCAACCGTGACCCGTCGTCGGTGATCTTCGCTGCCGAGCTGCGGCGGTTGGCCGCCGAGCACCCTGCACGCCTTCAGGTGACGCATTGGCTGGAGTGCCTCCAGGGCATTCCTTCTCAGGCCCAGCTGGAGGCTTGGGCTTCTCCGTTCGGCGCTCGTGAGGCATTCGTCTGCGGCCCCGGTCCGTTCATGGACGCCGTGGTCTCCGTCCTGCCGTCGGCCCGGGTCGAGCGGTTCGACGTCTTCCAGGAGGAGATCACCGAGACCGGAGACTCGTCCACTGTGGACGTGTCCTTGGACGGGGTCCGCAAGCGTTTGGCCTGGCCCTCGCACAAGCGTCTGCTGGATGTGTTGCTGGACAGCGGTTTGGACGCCCCGTACTCGTGTCGGCAGGGCCAGTGCAGCGCCTGCGCGTGCCGGATCGTCCGAGGCGAGGTCCGCCTGCTGCACAACGAGGTTCTCGATGACGACGATCTGGCCGAGGGCTATGCCCTGGCCTGCCAGGCCCTTCCCGTGACCGACGAGGTCGAGGTCACCTACGAGGACTGACGGGCCTCCGCCAGCAGCTCCACCTGCCTGAACCAGTCGCCGCCGGCGAAACTCACCACCAGCTCCTCGGCCCCGGCCGCGAAGTGGCTGGCCATCCGGTCCGCCGCCTCCCGGCCGACCCCGGTGATCGGGATCGACTCGGCCTGCTCCAGGGGGATCTTGAAGCCGTTGGCCAGGCTGGAGACCAGCGCCTGCCGGCTCGGGGCCCCGTCACCCAGCGACGCGACCACGCCCGTTGTGATGGTCGGCGGCTTGCGTCCGCGCTGGTCCGCGCCGTCGTGGAGGATCTGGCGGACGGCCGCGACCGAGGTCGGCGTCACCATCGACGGGAACCAGGCGTCCCCGAACTCCAGGGTGCGGCGGATCGCCACCCGTCCCGCGCCCCCGACGATCACCGGCGGCATCGGCGACCCCGGCGCCAGCGTGATCGTCGGCGTGCCGGGGAGATGAGCCAGCTTCGTCGGCTTGCCCGTGACCAGGCCCGGCAGCACCGCCAGGGCCGCATCCGTCAACCGGCCTCGGTCACCCTGCGGCACCCCGACCGCCTGCCACGAGGAGACGCCGTGCGGCGTACCGCCCGAGCCCACCCCGAGCAGCACCCGGTTGCTGGAGAGATGTTGGAGCGCCGAGACCTGCTTCGCCACCGCCGCCACCGGCCGTAGCGGCAGGATCAGCACGCCGAACCCCACCCGGATCCGCTCCGTCACCGCCGCCGCCGTGGTCAGCACGACCATGGCATCCAGCATCGGCGTCCCGGAGCCCACCACGATCTGATCACCGGCCCAGACCGCGTCCAGCCCGTGCGCCTCCGCGTGCCGCGCATACGCGACGACGTCGCCCGGACTGCCGCCCCGACCCACGGTCGGCAGGAACACACCGACCCGCACCGCGACATCCTAACCGGGAAGGTCGAACTCCAGCCGCATCAGCCAGCGCGGACGGCGCTCGGACACTGCCTGAGTGCACACCACCGGCGGAATCCCGCCGCCTCGAACACCGGCGTCGTGCCGAACCCTAGGTCGTGGCTGTCACCGCTGCTGTCAGGTAAGGCAGGGTGAAGCCGTCGCCGAGGGCCGGGGCGATGTCGGTGAGGATCTCCGCGCGCTGGTCGGCGGTGAGCGGGGTCATGCCGCCGTGGGTGGACAGCAGTTCCAGCCATTCGTCGCGGGTGTAATGGCGTTCCCAGGGGTAGCGCCAGATCTCCGGTTCGGTGAGGCCGGCCTGGCGCATGCCGTCGGCCGCCCGCTCGAACTGGGCCTCGTACAGCTCGATCATTGACTTGGTGGTGTTGAAGTCGAACGGCGCGTCCGGCACCACCCGGCGGTAGATCTCCGCGAACGCCGTGGCGATGGGTTTCGGCAGGTCGAACACGTGCCAGAAGGTCGCCAGCCGGCCGCCCGGCCTGAGCACCTCGACCGCCTTGGCCGTGCCGGCGACCGGGTCCACCCAGTGCCAGGCGGTGCCCGAGACCACCGCGTCGAACCGTCGTTTTCGGGCGTCCCAGGCCTCGAAGGTCGACACCTCGGCCTCGACGCCCGTGGACCGGGCGAAGTCGGCCATCCGCGCGTCGGGCTCGACGCCCAGCACCGTGCAGCCGGCCGCCTGGAACTGACGCGAGGCGATGCCCGTCCCGCAGCCCACGTCCAGGACGGTCGGGCCGGGACTGCCGGCCACGATCCGCGTGATCAGATCATTCGGATAGGACGGGCGATTGCGGTCGTATCGGGCGGGGTCGATGCCGAACGACTCCGCCACGGCGCGCTGCTGATCCGGAGTGGGCATGCGCCCACCTTAGTGGGCGGCCGCCCACTTGGATAGAGTGCGCCCCGTGCCGACTGGGGTTCACATCCAGGACGCCCGCTCGCAGCTGTTCGACGCCGCCGAGCGGGTGCTGCTGCGCGACGGTCCGCACGCCCTGACCAGCCGGGCCGTCACCGCCGAGGCCGGGTTCGCCAAAGGCGTGCTGCACCGGCACTTCGCGGACTTCGACGCCTTTCTGAGCGAGCTGGTGCTCGACCGCGTCGCCCGGCTGTCCGCGCTGCCCCTGGTCCCCGGCGCCGGTTCCGTCGTCGACACCCTCACCGCGTTCCTGACCGACGTGTTCTCCTCGGTGGCCGTCGCTATCGTCGCCCTGATCACCTTCCGCGACGACCTCCGGCAGCGCCTGCGCGCCGCCCTCGGGCCCGGCATTCCCCTCGCCTCCGAGGCCGCCGCCCTCGTCCACGGCTATTTGACGGCTGAGCGCTCCCTCGGCCGTCTCCCCGCGGATGCCGACATCGACGCCCTCGGCCTGGCCCTCATCGGCAGCGCCCACATGCTGTTCGCCGACCGCCAGGCCGGACCGCCCTCCCCCGACGCCGTGCGGCGCATGGTCGTCACCGTCCTGCCGTGACGTCTCGGACCAGCTCCGCCGCCCGGTCCAGGTCCGCCAACTCCCGCTCCGTCATCGTCGGATTCGCCCGGCGGTACTCCACGGCGCGGTTCAACTCCGCCACCGCATCCGTCCGCGGTGCGAACTCGCGCAACAGCCCTTCGGCCAGCCCCGCCAGCGCCGCCTCCCCCACCGCCACCTGCGCCAGGATCAGCGCCGACACCGCCGCGTCCAGCTCCGGCGGTCCTTCCGCGCTGTTCGTCCAGTCGATCAGCACCGGTCCGTCCGGGCCAAGCAGGATGTTGTCCGGGTGCAGATCCAGATGCAGGATCCCAACCCCGCGAAGCTTCTCGTGCAGGGCCAGCATGATCTCCGCCGCCTCCACGACTCCCTTGTCGCCGCTGCTCATCGCCGCGAGCAGGCTTGGACCCGGCACCCGTTCCATCACCAGGTCCCGGCCCGAGGCCTCATACACCGCCGGCACCGGGAATCCGTCCGCCCGGAGCCGACGCATCACCGCCGCCTCTTTCGCGACGTCACCGTCATAGCGGCAGCGCCTCAGCACCCGGCCGTTCCCGATGTCGAAGACGTCCGCGTCCCGCCCCTTGGCCAAAAGCCTCACGCGGACACCGTATCCAGGCCAGGATGATCCACCGTGAACTGGAGTGACATCGGCTACGACGGGTGGGCCGACCTCGACAAGGTGCGGGCGGTGCTGGCCGCGGGCGCGGACCCGGATGCCGACAACGATTGGGCCGGGCCTGCGTTGCATCAGGCGGCGGAACGCGGATCGCCGGAGGTGGTGGCGGAGCTGGCCCGCCGGGTGGCCGACGTGGACGCCCTGCACGACGGGGCCACGGCGCTGTGGCGGGCGGTCGCCGCGCGTCAGCCGGACAACGCCCGGATCCTGGCCGCCGCCGACGCGGATCCGTTGCGGGACATGATGTCCGGTTGGTCGCCGGCACGGCTCAGCCTCACCGGCCCCACCCCCGACCTGTTCGACACCACCGCATCCCTCAGCGACGACGAGGCCGAGACGGTGCGCGAAAGCCACCGGCTCATCGCCCTGTTCGACGACCTGGACTACGAGGGCCTCGGCCTGGCGTGCGTCGCCGGCATCGACGCCGCCGAGGCGGTCCGTCGGATCAACGCCACGGTCGTCGAGCCCGAGTCGACCGGCGACCTGTCGACCATGTGGGCCACCGATGTGCCCGGCGGCTGCGTGATCGCGCAGCCCTGGGGCTACGCGCCGACCGGGTCCGAGCTCACGGTGCCCCTGTCCGCCGGCACCACCTGCTACGACCTGTACGCCAATCCCAAGAGCGGCAACCAGGGCGACATCGTCCGTGACGGCGAGATCATCGGCTCAGATCTCCACCCCGGCGGCGGCGTCGACCCCGACGACGAGAATCCGCTGCTCTCCTACCTCTACGAGGACGCTCCCGTCGCCTACTGCTTCGCGTTCGCCGGCCTCCGCCCCACCGACACCCGCGCCGTCACCGGGCCGCCCGACCTCTGGATCCGAGTTCCTGCCTGATCGGCCGGCGCTTCCCGCACAGGTCCGATTCCGCCGCTAGCCTCGGGTGCGTGCGGCGGCTTCTGTCCACTGAGGACGTCGCCGGCGTCACCGTCGAAAGTCGACGAAAATGGCGCTCTGTCGACAGTCAGGGCGCAAGCAGCCCGAGCACGTCCTCGACCGGCAGGTCGGTGCGGTCCTTGGCGGGTTCCCAGCGGCGCATGGTGTCGGCGGAGCCGAGGGCCAGGCCGTCGGGGAGGCCGGCGGCGCGGAGAGAGGCGGCGACTTCGAGCATCTCGGGGGCCCAACGCCAGCCGCGGGCGGCGACGGAGGGGTAGGAGTCGGTCTGGAGCAGGGGGCGGGCCTGGAGGCGGGCGGCCTCGGCCAGCAGCTCGGCGCCGACGCCGTGGGCGGCGGCCAGGGCGTGGGAAACGGCGGCGAGGGCCCAGGTGGTCTTCTGGTACGAGGCGTAGGCGATCTTGAGGGCGGAGGCGACGCCGACCTTGCCGTCCAGCACGACGACCTCCAGGGCGGTGCCGGCGAACAGCTCGGGCACGCCGCCGGAGGGGCCGGAGAGGTACAGGCGGGTGGAGCCCGAAGCGCAGGGCGGGCCGCCGATGATGCCGCCGTCGACGAACCGGGCCGACGGCAGCAGCTGGGCTATGCGCTGCGAACGCTCAGGGGCGATGGCGTTGGCCTCGACGTAGACGCCGGTGAAGCCGGCGGCCGACAGAGCGACATCCTCGGCGAAGGCGGGCGGGCAGATCGAGAACACGACGTCGGACTCCGCTAGGGCGGCGTCGACCGAAGGCCGCTCGACCAGGCCGGCGTCGACGGCGCGGCGGCGGGTGGCGTCGGAGCGGCCGGCGCCGACCCAGAGCACGGTGGCCCCGGCGGACACGGCCTGCCGGCCGACGGCGGCGCCCATCGCGCCGGGGTGGAGCAAGGTGACGACGGTCATGCGCCAGTTCTACCGCCCCCGCAGCTCCAGGGCGATGTCGATGAGCTGGTCCTCCTGGCCGCCGACCAGGCGCCGCTCGCCGGCCCGGACCAGGATCTCGGGGCCGGAGACGCCGTAGCGCTCGGCCTGGCGGTAGGCGTGGCGCAGGAAGCTGGAGTAGACGCCGGCGTAGCCCATGAGCAGGGCCATGCGGTCGAGCAGGCATTCCTGGTCCATGACGGGGGCGACGACGTCCTCGGCGGCGTCGAGCATCTTGAAGAAGTCGATGCCGGTGGTGATGCCGAGCTTGTCGCAGACGCCGACGAAGGCCTCGACTGGCGTGTTGCCGGCCCCGGCGCCGAAGCGGCGGGCGCTGCCGTCGATCTGACGGGCGCCGGCGCGGTAGGCGATGACGGAGTTGGCGACGCCGAGGCCGAGGTTCTCGTGGCCGTGGAAGCCGACCTGGGCGTCGGAGCCGAGCTCGGCGACCAGGGCCGAGACCCGCTCGCCGACCTGGTCCATGATCAGGGCGCCGGCGGAGTCGACGACGTACACGCACTGGCAGCCGGCGTCGGCCATGATCCTGGCCTGCCGCGCCAACACTTCCGGCGGCTGGGAGTGGGACATCATCAGGAATCCCACGGTCTCCAGCCCACGCTCGCGGGCCAGGCCGAAGTGCTGCACGGAGATGTCGGCCTCGGTGCAGTGGGTGGCGATGCGGCAGATCTGGGCGCCGTTGTCAGCGGACACCAGGATGTCGTCCTTGACGCCCACGCCGGGCAGCATCAGGAAGGCGATGCGAGCGCGCTTGGCCGTGGCGACGGCGGTCTTGATCAGCTCCTGCTCGGGGGTGTGGCTGAAGCCGTAGATGAACGAGGAGCCGCCGAGCCCGTCGCCATGGGTGACCTCGATGACGGGCACGCCGGCATCGTCCAGCGCCCCAACGATGTTGCGCACGTCGTCGACGGTGAACTGGTGCCGCTTGGCGTGCGAGCCGTCCCGCAACGACGTGTCGGTGACACGGACGTCCATCGCTCAGCCCTTCGCCAGTTGCTCGCCGACGCGCGTCGCGGCGGCGGTCATGATGTCCAGATTCCCGGAGTACGGCGGGAGAAAGTCGCCGGCCCCCTCGACCTCGATGAACACGCACACGCGCGCCATGCCGCCGGTGGCCGGCGAGGGCGGGTCGAACTGGGGCTCGTCCAGCAGCCGGTAGCCGGGCACGTAGCCGGCGACCTCGGCCACCATGTCCCGAATGGACACCGCGACCAGCTCGGTGTCGGCGTCCTCGGGAATGGCGCAGAAGATGGTGTCCCGCATGACCATCGGCGGATCGGCCGGGTTCAGCACGATGATCGCCTTGCCCTTCCGTGCGCCGCCGATCACCTCGATGCCGTGACTGGTGGTCCGGGTGAACTCGTCGATGTTGGCCCGGGTGCCGGGACCGGCGGACCGCGAGGACACGGTGGCGACGATTTCCGCGTAGCTGACCGGAACCGCCCGCGACACGGCCTTGACAATGGGTATTGTCGCTTGCCCGCCGCAGGTGATCAGGTTGACGTTGGGGGCGTCGAGGTGCTCGCCGAGATTGACCGGCGGCACGACGTAAGGCCCGATCGCCGCCGGCGTGAGGTCGATCGCCTTGATGCCGGCCTCTTCGTAGCGCGGGGCGTTGGCCCGGTGCACGGCGGCGGAGGTGGCCTCGAACACGAGATCCGGCCGCACGTCCTGAGCCAGCAACCAGTCCACACCGTCGACGGAGGTCTGCAAGCCGTGTTCCCGCGCCTGGGCCAGGCCCACGCTCGACGGGTCGATGCCGACCATCCACAGTGGATCGATCAGATCCGACCGGAGCAGCTTGTGCATCAGGTCGGTGCCGATGTTGCCGGAGCCGACGATCGCGGCCGTCGCCGTCATGACAAGCCCTCCCCAGAGGTGATCGATGCGAAGTTCAGGGAAACCCGGCCCAGGCCGGTGAAGTCGGCCTGGAACCGGTCGCCGGGACGGACGTCGATGGCACGGGTGCACGAGCCGGGCAGCACGATGTTGCCGGCCCGCAGCCGGACGCCGAAGTCGGCGACCTTGCGGGCCAGCCAGGCGACGGCGGTGACGGGATTGCCGAGCACGGCGTCGGATCGGCCCTCGGCGACCACTTCTCCGTTGCGCCGCAACGTGGCCTCGATCTTGCGAATGTCCAGCGCCCCCGGCGGCACCCGGGCCGCGCCGAGCACGAAGCCGGCCGAAGAGGCGTTGTCGGCGATGGTGTCGGCCAGTCCGATCTTCCAGTCGGCGATCCGGCTGTCGATCAGCTCGATCGCCGGGGCCAGCGCGGAAGTGGCCCGCAGCACGTCGTCCTCGGTGCAGCCCTCGCCCGGGAGGTCGTCGCCCAGCACAAAACCGACCTCGACCTCGACCCGCGGCTGGCAGTACCGCAGCGGCACGGACTGCCCCTCGTCCAGTGCCATGTCGTCGAGCAGGTGCCCGTAGTCGGGCTCGTCGACGCCCATCATCTGCTGCATGACCAGCGACGACAGGCCGACCTTGTGCCCGAGCACGGGCCGCTCGCGGCGGCGGATGTTGAGCAGCTGGATCTCGTATGCGTCGACCACGTCGATCTCCGGCCATACGGCGGTCAGCGGCGGGATCGGCGCCCGGTCCCGCTCCGCGGCGGACAGCCGGGCGGCCGCTTCGGCACGCTGGTCAGCGCTGAGCACCGGACCTCCTCACCGCGGCGACGTGCCGGCCGGCCCGTCGGCCCGAGTAGACGCAGTCGGCCAGAGACAGGCCGCTGACGTACGAGTTGGAGCAGATGCCGACGGCGGTGCGGCCGGCGGCGTACAGACCGGAAATGGCGGCGCCGTCGGAGGAAAGCACCTCGCCGGTGCGCTCGTCGACGACGAGGCCGCCGAGCGTGAGCATCGGGCACGGGTAGCCGACGCTGCGCTTGATGGAGACGTCGATGAGCGAGAACGGCGGCCGGCCGTGGAATCCCTTGATCATGACGCCGGTGCGCCGGGACAGCTCGTCCAGCCGGTCGGAGGTCGTTCGGGCCCGGCCGAGCAGGTAGTGGGTCTGCAACCGCTGGAACCAGGTTGTCTGGGAAGGAATCTGGCGCTTGGCCTCGTCCAGCGTCGGGCCGTCGACCAGCAGCCAGGCCTGGCCGCCGTGCTCGGTGATCATGGCGTGGCCGACGGCCGCCCCGTAGCGGTTGAGGTCACAGATCTCCTCGCCCGACCGGTTGATCAGCTTGCCCTTCATCAACGCGCTCGGCGGCGTCACGAACCGCCAGGCCGACACGTGATCGAGTTTCGCCGTGGCGGCCCCGAGGTCGGCGCCGAGGCGGATGCCGCTGCCGTCGTCGCCCAGGGTGCCGAGCGGGAGTCCACGCCGGTAGGCGGGCGCGTGTTCCTTCATCATCACGGGATTCGCCACGAACCCGCCGGCGCAGAGGATCACGCCGTCGCGGGCATCGATGGTGGTCTCGACGCCGTGCCGGCTCTCGATGCGGCGGATGGACCGGTGCAGACGGCGACGCAGCGACGGCACGTACAGGCCGGGCTTGGCGGCGAGCTTACCCAGGAACCGGTGCAGGCGGGCCGGAAACCCGGTCAGCTGCCGGCACACGACGCCGGTGACACGGCCGTTCGGATCGGTGATCAGCCGTTGGGCGGTGGTGCGCCGCATGATCCGCACACCCCGGTCGATCGCCGCCTGCTCAAGCCGTTGGAACAGCAGCTTTCCCGAGGTGCCGCGGCCGGCGGTGCGATGACCGCGCGGGGCCGGGTTGTCGTACAGCGTCTCGCTGCCCGAGTAGTAGAGGTAGTGCCGGTCCGTCGGGTACGACGTCTTGTACGGGCAGACGCTCGACGCGAACGGCACGCCTCGCTCCTCCAGCCACGCCAGCATGTCCGAGCTGCCGTCGCAGAAGGCCCGCAGCGTCTGCGGCGTGACGGCGTCGCCGACCTCGTGCCGGAGGTAGTCGTACATGGCGTCGGCGGTGTCGGCGATGCCGGCCTCGGCCTGCTGGGCGGTGCCGCCGCCGGCGTAGACCACGCCGCCGGACAGCGCGGTCGCCCCGCCGCCGTCGAACCGGTCGAGCACGAGCACGTCCGCCCCGGCCTCGGCGGCCTCGATCGCGGCGCACGCGCCGGCCGCCCCGAACCCGATCACCACGACCCCCGCGAGCACCCGACCTCCCGAGTAGAACGTGTTTCAGTTTCTACGCCTCCAACCATAGCGTTCCAGGCGTTGTTGTCTATAACCTGTTCTACATGCCAGAGTTCGACACCGTTGTCGTCGGCAGCGGGGCCGCCGGCATGACGGCCGCGCTGACCGCCGCCCGCCGCGGCCTGAGCACGGTCGTGCTGGAGAAGGCCGACCGGTTCGGCGGCTCGACCGCCCGCTCCGGCGGCGGCATCTGGATCCCCAACAACGAGGTCCTCGCCCGGGCCGGCGTCCACGACAGCGACGAGGACGCCCGCGCCTACCTGGCGTCGATCGTCGGCGCCGACGTGTCGGCCGAGCGGCAGCGGGCCTATCTCGACCATGGACCACGGATGCTGTCGTTCGTGCTGGCCAACAGCCCGCTGCGGCTGCGCTGGGTCGCCGGCTACAGCGACTACTACCCCGAGCGGCCAGGCGGACGGCCACGAGGCCGGTCGGTGGAGCCGCGCCCGTTCGACGCCAACCTGCTCGGCGACGACCGCCGGCTGCTGGCCAAGCCGTACGTGCCGAGTCCGCTGCCGATCACCGCCGCCGACTACAAGTGGCTCACGCTGATCGCCCGCAACGTGCGCGGACCGGCGCGGGCGGCCCGGGTCGGCGTCCGCGGGATCATCGGTCGACTGCGCGGACAACGGTTGTTGACGATGGGGCAAGCGCTTGCGGCCGGGCTGCGGGTCGGCCTGAGCCGGGCCGGCGTGGAGGTCCACCTCGACACACCGCTGGTTTCCCTGCTGACGGAGGGCGATCGTGTCGTCGGCGTGGTCACGCCCACCGGCGAGTACCGGGCCCGCTACGGCGTGCTGATCGCCTCCGGCGGGTTCGAGCGCAACGAGGCGATGCGGTCGAAGTGGCAGGACATCGGCATCGACTGGACGGTCGGCGCGCCCAGCAACGAGGGCGACGGCATCCTGGCCGGCCAGGAGCTCGGGGCCGACGTGGCCCTGATGGACGACGCGTGGTGGGGTCCGTCGATCCCGCTCAGCGGCGGCCCGTACTTCTGCCTGTCGGAGCGGACCCTGCCCGGCTGCATCCTGGTCAACGGCGAGGGAAAGCGCTTCGTCAACGAGGCCGCCCCGTACGTCGACGCCGTGCATGCCATGCGGGACACGGGAAGCGTGCCGGCCTGGCTGATCGCCGACCAGCGCTACCGTGACCGCTACATCTTCGCCGGCGTGCCGCCGCGACGGCCGTTGCCCGGCCGCTGGCACAAGTGCGGGGCCGTGCACAAGGCGCAGACGTTGGCGGAGCTGGCTTCGGCCATCGGCGCGCCGGCCGAGGCCTTGCAGGACACGGTCTCCACGTTCAACGGCTACGCCAGGACCGGCAAGGACCAGGACTTCGGGCGCGGCGACAGCGCCTACGACCACTACTACGGGGATCCTCGCGTGCGCCCCAATCCCAGCCTCGCCGAGCTGGTCAAGCCGCCGTTCTACGCGGTGCGGATCGTGCCGGGCGACCTCGGCACCAAGGGCGGCCTGTGCACCGATGTCGACGGCCGCGTGCTGCGCCCGGACGGCACGGCCATCCCCGGCCTCTACGCCGCCGGGAACGCCAGCGCGTCGGTGATGGGCCACACCTACGCTGGCCCCGGGGCGACCATCGGCCCCGCGATGACCTTCGGTTACCTTGCGGCGCTGGCGATGTCCGCGGTGAAGGAGCAGCCCGGTGTCCATTGATCCCGAGATCGCCGTCGGCGCCTCCCTCGGCGTACGCGAGTTCGAGTGGGCGGCGTCGGACGTGATCCTCTACCACCTGGCCCTGGGCGCCACCGAGCTGAAGTACGCCTTCGAGCCGCAGCTCACCGTGTTGTCGACGTTCGGGATCGTCGCGCCGACGTTCCACGTGACCGAGCCGCCGGCGGTGGTGTTCCCCGGCATCGACATCGACCTGGCCGACACCCTGCACGGCTCGCAGCAGATCACCGTGCACGCCCCGCTGCCCACCAGCGGCAAGGCCCGGGCCACCGGCCGGATCGCCGACGTGTACGACAAGGGCTCGGCCGCCGTGATCGTCACCGAGTACGAGGTCGCCGATCTCGACGGCCCCCCGCTCTACACCATGCGCTCGGAGATCTTCGCCCGCGGCCACGGCGGCTTCGGCGGCAACCGCGGCCCGTCGGCCAGGTCCACGCTTCCCGACGGCCCGCCCGATGCCGTCCTGGTCACGCAAACGCTTCCGCAGCAGGCATTGTGGTACCAGCTGTGCGGCGACCGGAACCCGCTGCACGTCGATCCCGAGTTCGCCGCCCGGGCCGGTTTCCCGCGCCCGATCCTGCACGGTCTGTGCACCTACGGAATGGTGTACAAGTCCATTGTGGACCATCTCGGCTCGGCTGTGCCGGAGTTCCAGGCCCGCTTCGCCGGCGTGGTCCTCCCCGGCGACACGCTCAGCACGAGGCTGTGGGACGGCCGGTTCGAGACCTCCGTGGCGGACCGTCCCGTGCTCACCGGGGCCTACAACATCGCTTAGCGTGCACCGGTCCCGTGCATTCCGAACACGAAATCCGCCGTGTCCGACCGATCGGGACGTGTTGTCGCCCGTTCCGAACGATTCCCTCGGCGACCTCCGCATCGCACTCCGCCGGCTGGTACCCGTGAAAACGGACCAAGCCGTTGGAGGAGCAGATGCGTGGGCAGGATGTCGTGGCGGAGCAAGCCACCTGGGATCTGTTGACCGGCCCGACCTTCTGGGACTTCTGGCTGGGGCTGGCGGTCGGGTTGTGCCACGTGTCGTCGGTGCCGCATCTGGCCGCCGCCTTCGGCTCCACCGGCGAGTTCGAGTCGGATCCCAACCGCCGCAGCAAGCAGGCGCTGCGGATGCTGCTGACCGTCGCCCGCCTGGGCACCGAGCACCCGACGACCCGGGCCGCGCTGAGCCGGATGAACCAGGGCCACCGCCATGTCCGGCTCACCCGGGCCGACGTCGGCTACGGGCTGGCGGTGGTGGCCGAGTTCCCCATGTGGTGGGCCGAGAACTTCGGCCGCCGCCCGTGGTCGGACTCGGAGGTCGCGGCCACCGTTGTCTTCTACACCCGGCTGGGCCAGCACATGGGCCTGCGCGATCTTCCCGGCGATCGGGCCGGGCTGCAACGCCTGATCGTGGATTACGAGCGCGAGCACCAGGCCTTCTCGACGGTCGGCGCGCGGCTCGTCGGCGCCCAGCTGGCCGACGTGATCGGCGGCAACGGCGTGCTGCAGGCGCTGGGCCGCGCTGGTCTGGCCGCCGCCCTCGACGACAACACTCGTGTCGCCGTCGGCCTGCCGTCGCTGAGCCCGACAACATCTGTTGTCGGACGCGGCGCACTCCGCTTGCTCAGCCGCGTCATGTCTCGCCGCAGGCCGAACCTGCCGACCCTCGACGTCCCGCGCGGGATCGCTATCGCAGTGCCGTGAGCAGCACGGACAGGTCGTCCCTGTGCATGGCCTTGGCGTGGCCGGGACGTGGGTCCAGCGGCTGCCGGAACACCTCGACCGGCACCGACTCCAGGCCGAGGCGTAGCGCGACGGCGATGCGGTGATTGCCGTCCAGTGTGGCGAACTCCTCGTTGAAGCCCAGGCTGAGCGGAGTCAGGATGCCGCGCGCGCCGATGTCGGCGGTGAGGGCGTCGAGGTGGTGTGGGGTGTCGACGAGGGCGGAGCCGACGAGCTCGCGGTCGACCGCCCGGTAGCGCGCGACCATGGCCGTGGGGAGGTGGACCGGCATCACCGGTCCCGCGTCAGGACAAGACCGCTGGTGGGGACGCCGGTGCCGGCGGTGACGACGACGTTCTCCACGCCGCGGACCTGGTTCACGGAGCTGCCCCGGATCTGGCGGACCGCCTCGGCGATGCCGTTCATGCCGTGAATGTACGCTTCGCCGAGCTGGCCGCCGTGGGGATTGAGGGGCAGGGTGCCGGTGAGCCCGATCCGGCCGTCGGCGATGAACTCCTTGGCCTCGCCGCGACCGCAGAAACCCAGCTCCTCCAACTGGATCAGCACGTACGGCGTGAAGTGGTCGTACAGCACGGCGACGTCGATCTCGTCCGGCCCGAAGCCGGCCTGACGCCACAGCTGCCGCCCGACCAGGCCCATCTCCGGCAGCCGGGCGATGTCGTCGCGGTAGTAGCTGCTCATCACATACTGGTCGGAGGAACTTCCTTGCGCCGAGGCGGAAACGACGGCGGCGGGTTGGGCAAGGTCGCGTGCTCGCGCCACGGACGTGACGACGATGGCGACGGCCCCGTCGCTCTCCTGGCAGCAGTCGAGCAGGTGCAGCGGCTCGGTGATCCACCGCGAGGACTGGTGATCGGCCAGGGTGATCGGCCGGCCGTGGAACCACGCATTGGGGTTGGTGGCGGCGTGTTCGCGCATCGTCACGGCGACGCGGCCGAAATCCTCGCTGGTAGCGCCGAATTCGTGCATGTAGCGCCGGGCGACCATCGCCACGGTCGAGGCGGGCGTGCCCAGGCCCATGGGGTAGGACCAGCTGTTGTCCACACCGGACGATGTCGGCATGGTGGCCGCGGCGGTGGCGAACTGGCCGAACCGGTGGCCGGAGCGCTCGTTGAAGGCCCGATAGCACACGACGACCTCGGCGGTTCCGGTCGCGACGGCCATCGCAGCCTGCTGCACGGTCGCGCAGGCCGCGCCGCCGCCGTAGTTGATGCGGCTGAAGAACGTCAGCTCGGGAACGCCGAGTTCCCGCGCCACGGCGATCTCGGCGTTGCTGTCCATGGTGAAGGACACCAGTCCGTCCACATCAGACGGTTTGAGCCCGGCGTCGGCCAGCGCCGCCGTCACGGCCTCCACGGCCAGCCGGAGCTCGCTGCGGCCGGAGTCCTTGGAGAACTCCGTCGTCCCGATGCCGGCGATCGCGGCGGTCATGGCAGCACCACCTTGACCGTGCCGGTGACGTGGTTGCCGAGGCTGTTGCGCCCGACGACCCGCACGGTCGCCTCGGATCCCTCCCGCGCGGTGATCTCCCCGCTCAGGGTCAGCGTCTCCCCGGCGTAGCAAGGAACTCCGAGCTTGATCGACACGTTGCGGACGAAGGCGTCCGGGCCGGCCCAGTCGGTGACGAACCGCTGCACCAGGCCGGTCGTGGTGAGGATGTTGAGGAAGATGTCCTTCGATCCCCGCCGCACGGCCTTGTCCCGGTCGTGGTGCACGTCCTGGAAGTCCCGCGTCGCCAACGCCGTGCTGATCACGAACGTCGGCGTGACGTCGATGGCGAGTTCCGGCAGCTGTATCATCGAACCTCCCACGCCGGCAGGACAAACTCGCCCGAGGGCACGAACCGCACCCGCACCGGCAGTCCGACCTTGACCTGCTCCGGGTCGACGTCCAGCAGCTCGCCGAGCATGCGAACGCCCTCCTCCAACTCCACCAGGGCGATCACGAACGGCGTCTGCTTGCCGGGCACCTGCGGATGGTGGTGCACGACGTAGCTGTACACCTCGCCCAGCCCGCCGGAGACGATGTGCGTGGGGGCAAGTGCGTTGCAGCGCGGGCACATCGGGCCCGGCGGATGCCTCAGAGCACCACAGGCCGCGCACTTCTGGATCCTCAGCTCGCCCAGTTTGGTGCCGTCCCAGAAGAACGCCGTGTCCCGGCTGACCATCGGCGGCACGGAGGCCTGCGTCGCCGGCTTCGGCTTGAACTTCAGGACCCGGAACATCATCTCGCCCACCGGCTCGTCGCCGGACCACCAGGTGCTGCGGGTGGTGACGAACCAACCCTCGCCCAGCGCCGTCTGCTTGGGGCCGACGACCTCTTCCAGCCGGCTGGTCACCGCCAGCCGCTCCCCCGGCTTCAGGTGGCGGTGGTAGGTCTGCTCGCTGTTGGTGGCCACCACGGAGGTGTAGCCGGTGGCGTCGAGGACCTCCATCATCCCGCCCAGCGGGTCGTCCTCGCTGCGCTCCGGGTGCAGGCCACCCATGGTCCACACCTGGATCATCGCCGGCGGCGCCACCGCCGGGTAGGCGGGGTTGCGGTCCCCCAGCGCCTCGGTCCAGTTGTTGATCATCGGCTCGTTGACGGGATCTCGGGCCGGCCGCGGTGTGCATTCGCCGGCCGCACGAAGTTTGTCGGCCACGGCGGTGATGCGCGCAGAGGCATCGTCGGTCCCCACGGCGGCGGCGCCTTCGCCGGTCACGGCGGATGTCTCCGCGCTTGATCCGCTCGCGGCGCTCATCGCGGCACCCTCGGCAGTCCCAGGCCGGCCGTGGCGATCAGTTCCCGCTGGATCTCGTCCACGCCGCCTCCGAAGGTCAGCACCAGGTTGCGTTTGGCCTGCACGTCCAGCCAGCGCACCAGTTCCGCGGTGTCCCGGTCGGCCGGGTCGCCGTGCCGGCCGACGATCTCCTCCAGCTCGGCGGTGATCGTCTGGGTGCGGCCGGAGGCGAAGACCTTGGTCGCCGAGGCGTCGGCCACACGGTCCAGGCCGGTGGACGCCGAGCCGGCGACCTGCCAGTTCAGGAGCTCGTTGACCCGAACGGTGGCTCTGACGCGGGCCAGCGTGGTGGCAACGTCCACATGGGACAGTAGGTCGTGCTTGGCCGCCCACTCGTGCACGCGGTCGTGCAGCGCGGCCATCCGGCCGGCCGGGCCCAGCATGACGCGCTCGTGGTTGAGCTGGGTGGTGATCAGGCGCCAGCCGGCGTTCTCGGTGCCGACGAGCCGTGTCAAGGGAACGCGGACATCGTTGTAGTAACTGGCGTTCACGTGGTGCGCGCCGTCGCAGGTGATGATCGGCGTCCACGAGTAGCCGGGATCGGTGGTGTCGACGATCAGGATGGAGATGCCCTTGTGCTTGGGGGCGTCCGGATCGGTGCGGCAGGCCAGCCAGATGAAGTCGGCGTCGTGGGCGCCGGTGGTGAAGATCTTCTGCCCGTTGACGACGTAGTGGTCGCCGTCGCGCACCGCCTTGGTCCGCAGCGAGGCCAGGTCGGTGCCGGCGGCGGGCTCGGTGTAGCCGATGGCGAAGTGCAGGTCGCCGGACAGGATTCGGGGCAGGAAATAGGACTTCTGCTCCTCGGTGCCGAACGACTGCAGCGTGGGGCCGACGGTCTGCAGCGTCACGTACGGCAGCGGCACATCGGCCCGCGCGGCCTCGTTGACGAAGATCTGCTGCTCGATCTCGCCGAAGCCGTGGCCGCCGTACTCGACCGGCCAGCCGACGCCGAGCCAACCGTCACGGCCCATGCGCTTGACCACCTCGCGGTAGATCTCGCCGTGCCGGGCGGTCAGCATGGTGTCGCGTTCGGACGGTGTGAGCAGCCCGGAGAAGTAGGCGCGCAGCTCGTCGCGGAGTTTGCGTTGCGCGGCGGTCAGTTCGATGTGCACAGCGCCTCCAGACGATGCCGTGCGCCGCCGATCGAGCGCACCAGGTCCTTGGCGAGCGAGTAGTAGCGGTGCAGCGGATACGTGACGTCGAGGCCGAGGCCGCCGTGCAGGTGGTGGCAGGTTCTGACGGCCGGCAACAACTCCTCGGCCAACCAGTGCGCCGCTATGTCCACATCGGACTCGGCGTCCAGTCCCTCGGCCAGCCGCCAGCACGCCGACCAGGTGGCCAGGTGCAGGGTTCGGGCGCAGATGTAGACGTCGGCGATCTGCTGCGCGACGGCCTGGAAGGCAGCCAGCGGCCGGCCGAACTGCTCGCGGGTGGCGACGTGTTTCCTGGTGAGCTCCAGCGCCGCCGCGAGCAGGCCGTCGGCCGTGGCGCAGGCCCCGGCCAGGGCCAGCCGGTGCAGGTCGGCCAGCCCGTCGAAGGTCCGCTCGTAGGGCACGTCGACCAGATGCAGGCTGAACTCGGGGAAACCGCTGGACGTGGGGGCGGGATTGAGCGTGACACCGGGCGAAGCCGGGTCGACGAGTGCGACGGCGGAACCCTCGTCGGTCGACACGGGCACGAGGATCCGGTGCGCCCCGACGGCGTCCGGCACCCCGATCTTCACCCCGTTGATCACGCCGCCAGCGGCCCGCGTGCGCGGCCGTGACGTCATGGGGTCGGACGGTTCGTGCAACGCGGCGGTGACGCGGGCACCGTCCGGCACCTCGATGCCGTGTCTGGCCAGCGGCAGCACGCCGAGCGCGAGCCCGGGCAGCGACGTCGCCGCCCGGCCGGCCTCGGTCAGCACCACCATCGCGCTGAGCACGTCCATGTCGGCGGTGACCAGCGTGGGCCAGGCGGCGGAAGGGGCGTCGCGGAACACCTCGGCCGCCACCTCGCGAAGGGTGCTCCGCGTGTCGTCGAGCGTGAAGTCCACCCGCACCCCCTAAACTGGAACGTGTTCTAGTTCTAGCGCAGTATCGACTCCTGGGCAAGGTCACGCCCTGGGCAAGCCCAGCAAGCGCTCCCCCGCCAGCGTGAGCAGCACCTGCTCGGTGCCGCCGGCGATGCTCAGGCACCGCGTGAGCAGGAACTCGCGGCTGTGCCCGCCGGTGATAGCGCCCAGCGGCCCGTCGAGATCCAGTGCCGTCTCGGCCACGTTCTGCCGGTGCCGGACCCCGACCAGCTTGCGCACGCTGGAGGCCGCGCCCGGGTCGAGATCGGCCAGCCGCTGCAGCGTCGCGCGCAGCTCCAGCAGCGACAGGGCCAGTCCGTCGGCGACCAGCGCGCCCACCCGTTCGCTCGGCTCGGCGGCGGCCAGAACACGTTCCACCTCCTCGCCGATGGACGAGCCGCCGCTCATCGCCACCCGCTCGTTGGCCAGGGTGGTCCGGGCCAGCTTCCAGCCGCCGTCGACCGCGCCGACCACGTGCTCGTCGGGCACGACCACGCCGTCCAGGAAGACCTCGTTGAACACGGCGTCGCCGGTGATCTCCCGCAGCGGCCGGATGTCGATGCCGGGCGTGCGCATGTCGACCAGGAAGTACGTGATGCCACGGTGTTTGGGCACGTCGGGGTTGGTGCGGGCGAGGCAGATCGCCCAGTCGGCCTCGCGGGCCAGCGAGGTCCACACCTTCTGCCCGGTGATCTTCCAGCCGCCGTCGACCCGCTCGGCCTTCGTGCGCAGCGAGGCCAGGTCGGAGCCGGCGCCGGGCTCGCTGAACAGCTGGCACCAGGTGATCTCGCCGCGCAGCGTCGGGCCGGCGAACCGCTCGCGCTGCGCCTCGGTGCCGTGGGCCAGGATCGTCGGCACCGCCCACCAGCCGATGACCAGGTCGGGCCGCTGCACGCCGGCCTGGTCGAGCTCCTCGTCGATGATCAGCTGCTCGGTCGGGCCGGCGTCGAGGCCGAACGGCCGCGGCCAGTGCGGGGCCAGCAAACCGCTGTCCGCCAGCTGTTTACGCTGGTCATCGGCATCGACGACGGTCTGGACGAGGCTGCGGATCTCGGTGCGGTCGGCGTCGATCGTCACGCCGAGAGTGCGGCGGCCCCCGGCCTTGGCCAGTTCGGCGACGCGGCGGCGCCAGCGTGCGGTGCCGCCCAGCAGCTGCCGGGTGGAG
Source organism: Kutzneria sp. NPDC051319 (assembly GCF_040682195.1). NCBI lineage: Bacteria > Bacillati > Actinomycetota > Actinomycetes > Pseudonocardiales > Pseudonocardiaceae > Kutzneria > Kutzneria sp. NPDC051319. Next base: position 55,285 of record NZ_JBFBAM010000052.1, read on the forward strand.
ACCGCACGGCGGAGATAGCGGTGGGCGTCGTGCTCCCAGGTGAAGCCGATGCCGCCGAGGACCTGGATGCAGTCCTTGGCGTTCTCCACCGCGGCGTCGATGGCGATCGCGGCGGCCGCCGCGGCGGCCAGCGGGAACTCGCCAGGTTCCTGGTCGTAGGCGCGGGCGGCGTCCCAGGCCACCGCGGCGGCCCGCTCGGACCGGCACAGCATCTCGACGCAGAGGTGTTTGACCGCCTGGAAAGCGCCGATGGGCTGGCCGAACTGGGTGCGCACCTTGGCGTAGTCGACCGCCGTGCGCAGGCACCAGTCGGCGATGCCGGCGGCCTCGGCGGCGGCCAGCGTGGCCAGGATGTCCTCCACCGGCAACGGTCCCAGCCGCTGATCGTCAGCGATCGGGCCTACCTGTGGAAACCCGAGTCCCCGGCCCAGATCCACGGGGTCGGCCGGGTCGACCACGGCATCGACCAACGCCCACTCGTCGCCGTCCCGGACCAGCATGGACCCGGACTCACCGAGGGCCAGCGGTCCACAGTGGACGGCGACGGCGGCGCTGCCGTCGGCGATGCCGGGCAGCAGCTTGGCGGCCAGCGGATGGTCGGGGACCCTGGCCAGGGCGATCGCGGCGGTCAGAGTGGGCAGGACGGGACCGGGGGCCAGCAGCTCGGCCACCGCCTCGACGGCCACGGCCAGGTCGGCGACCGGGTTGCCGAGGCCGCCGACGGCCTCGGGCAGGGCCAGTCCGAACAGGCCGAGCGCGGCCAGGTCGGACCACGCCGGGCCGGCCCGGAGCACGGCCTCGCGCAGCTGTCGTCCACCGTCATCGATGACCATCGACATCGGCCGATAATAGAACGTGTTTCAGTTGCCGGGACTGCTCCAGCCGGGCGACGGGCGTCCGAGTGAGGTTCCCGGCCAGGCCCCTACCGGTGTGACGTGCGCATAACGTGAAAATGAAACACGTTCCGATCGTGTAAGTTGACCCTGACAACGACCACAGCAGGGGGCTTGGATGGCTGCGACGCCACGCCAGATCGCCGAGGAGGAACTCGGCTCGTCGGCCCAGCGGGACCGGCGGCGGCGGATCATCGACGCGACGATCGCGCTGGCCTCCAAGGGCGGCTTCGAGGCCGTCCAGATGCGGGCCGTGGCCGAGCGGGCCGACGTCGCGCTGGGCACGCTGTACCGGTACTTCCCGTCCAAGATCCACCTGTTGGTGTCGGGCCTCGGCGCGCAGCTGGACCGCGCGCTGGACCGCATGCAGCGCGCGCCGATCCCGGGCGAGACCCGCGGCGAGCGCATGCTCTACGTGCTGAGCCGGATCACCCGCAACATGCAGCGGGATCCGCACCTGGCCGAGGCCATGACCCGGGCGTTCATGTTCGCCGACACCTCCGCCGCGGCCGAGGTGGACCTGGTGGCACGGCAGATCGAGGAGCTGTTCACGCTCGCGCTGGGCAAGGAGGAGCCGTCCGAGGAGGACAAGGCCATCGCCCGCGTGATCGGCGACGTGTGGCTGTCCAACCTCGTGGCCTGGGTGACCCGACGGGCCTCGGCCACCGACGTCACCAACCGGCTGGAGTTGACCGTCCGGCTGCTCATGAAGGACTAAGGTCTTGTTCGCGGCCCGTCAAACAAAGACGGATTTCCCCGCGCGGCAGGAGACCCCGGTCTGGGAACCAGCTAGCGTCGACGGGGTGACCCGCACCCTGCTCCGCGACGCCGCCCACCTCGACGTCAGCACGGGCGAAATCCGTCGCGGGGACGTGTTCCTGGACGGCGAGCGCATCGCCGCCGGCCTCGACGATGTGGACGAGACGGTCGACTGCCGGGGATCCCTGCTGGTGCCCGGCTTCATCGACTGCCACACCCACGTCGCCCTCACGACCGCGCTGTCCGGCGCCGCCATCGACCTGCCCCGCTCCACCCGGCAGCTGTCGGCCGTCCCCGTCCTGCGCACCCTGCTGAACCTCGGCATCACCACCGTCCGCGACGCCTGGGGCGCCGATGCCGGCCTGCGGCACGCCGTCGAGGCCGGCTGGATCGACGGGCCGCAGCTGCTGATCTCGCTGCGTCAGGTCGGCACCACCGGCGGCATCGGCGACCACTGGACCCCGTCCACCGGCCCGCTCGACCTGCTCGGCGATCCGTCGATGCCCGACCCCGTGTTCGACGGTCCCGACGACGCCCGGGCCGCCGTCCGCCGGATGGTCCGGGCCGGCGCGGACTGGATCAAGGCCGCGATCACCGGCTCCATCGCCGCCGGCACCGGCGTGCACGACGTGCAGTTCACCCCCGACGAGATGCGGGCCCTGGTCGAGGAAGGCTCCGCCCGCGGCCGGGACGTCATGGTCCACGCCCACGGCGCCCGCGGCGTGGAACTCGCCGCCCGCTGCGGCGCCCGCAGCATCGAGCATGGCGTCTACCTGGACGAAGCCGCCGTCGCGGCGATGGCCGCCAACGACACCTTTTACGTGCCAACACTTTCCTGCTCCGGCATCCCCGAACACCTCCGCTCCGTCCGGCTGGCGCTCGACGCCGGCGTGCCGATCGCCATGGGCACCGACAACCCCGTCACCCCGCACGCCGACGCGTTGCGGGAACTCTCTCTTCTCTCCGACGCCGGCCTCGGCCCCGTCGGCGCGATCCGGGCCGCCACCCTCGACGCCGCCCGCCTGCTCCGCCTCGACCACGACCGCGGCGAGATCGCCGTCGGCAAACGGGCCGACGTCGTCCTGCTCGACGGCGAGAAGGTCAACGTCAAGGCCCGGGTCAAAGCCGTGTGGCGCAACGGAAAAAGGTACCGCTGACGATCAGGCCAACACCCGGCGGGCCACGTCGCGGACGGCGGCGCGCAGGGCGGGCAGGTCGTGGTCGAGGAGGAGGCCGTCACGCTTGACCACGCGGCCGTCGACCAGGACGGTGCGCACGTCGGAGACGCCGGCGGTGGCCACGATGCCGCCGGCCGCCAACTCCGACGGCAGGTGCCCGAAACCTTCCAGCAGCACGATGTCGGCGCGCTTGCCAACCTGGAGCGAACCGACGACGTCGCCGAGGCCGATGGCCCGGGCGCCGTCCGCGCTGGCGGCGCGGAGTAGCGAACCGGCGGCCAGTGGGAAGCCGCGAAGGCGTTCCAACCACAGCGCGGCGCGCATCTGCTCGAACATGTCGGCGGAGGAGTTGATCACGACGTCGACGCCGAGGGCGGGCGCGCCGCCGGCCGAGAGGAAGCGGCCGAAGACCGGCGCGCCGTGGCCCATCATCGACTCTACGGGCGGCGTGGCGGTCAAGCCGCAGCCGGCGTCCACGAGCATCCGCAGCTCGTCGTCGGTCGCGGCGTTGCCGTGCACGAAGGTCAGATCGGGCCCCAGCAACCCCGCGTCGCCCAGCCGGGCGACCGCGCCGGCCTCGGTGATGTGCATGGTGGTGACCATGCCCAGCGACCGGGCGACCGCGATGTCCCGGGCATTGTCCTCAAGGGACAGCATCGGCCCGAACGAGGCGACCGCCCCGGTGACGAGCCCGGCCGCGGCGTAGCGCTGGGCCTCCAACGGCGAAACCCCGTGCACGGCCCGAATTCCGGACGCCAGCAACGCCTCCGCCTCGGCCTCGGCCGCGCCGCCGTGGCCCCAGTCCAGCACGGTGGTCACGCCGGCGTTCAGCGCCTCGACTGCCCCGAGCAGCACGGCGGCCCGCACCTCCGCCGGCGACAGCACCAGCCGGGGCAGCACCTCGGCCATGAAGACTCCCAGCGACAGGTCGGCCCCGCTGCCCCGCATCGGCGCCTGCACGAGGTGCCGATGGGTGTCCACGAAGCCCGGCAGCACGACCAGGCCGTCGGCGTCGATCGCCTCCGGGGCCGAGAACGAGCCGATGCCCGCGATCGTCCCGTCCGAGACCAGCACATCGGCCACGCCGACGCCGAGCACGTGCCCACCCTTGATCACCAGCATCGTCCAACTCCTCACTAGAAAGCTTTACATAAAGCTATACCGAAAGCTTTCTGCTGGCAAGCTAACCTGGGTGACATGCGGGACAAGGTCGACGGCATCCTCGACGCCTGGCGCGGACAGCTGCCGGAGATCGCGGGCATCGAGCTGGAGCTGTCCAAGCGCGCCGGCCGCCTGCACACCCTGCTGTCCGACGCCGCCGCCGCCCAGCTGGCCCGGTTCGGCCTGACCAAGGCCGAGTACGACGTGCTGGCGGTGCTGCGCTCCAGCGGCGAGCCCCACCGGCTGCGCCCGACCGACCTCACAGCCCGGCTGCTGCTGTCCTCCGGCGGCACCAGCAATGTGCTGCGACGGTTGGCCGCCGAGGGCCTGATCACCCGCGAGGCCGACCCGGGCGACGCCCGCAGCACCTGGGTGCAGCTGACCCGGGACGGCGTGACCACCGCCGACGCGGCCGTGCTGGCCAGCACCGAGGCCCAGCGCACGCTGCTGAAAGCCGTGCCGCCGGACACCGCCCGCGCGGCGGCCGACGCCATGCGCGAGGTCCTGCTGGCCCTCGGCGACGGCCAAGACCGCCCCTGATTCCCATCCGACCCCGACGACAGGGCACGATCAACCCATCATGACGCTCACCGATCAGCTGCCCGGCGACAACGACCCGGACGCGCTCTACGAGGCCTTTTCCGCCTGGGCCGACGGGCAGGGCCTGTCGCTCTACCCGCACCAGCAGGAGGCGTTGATCGAGGTCGTCTCCGGCTCGAACGTCATCCTGAGCACGCCGACCGGCTCGGGCAAGAGCCTGGTGGCGGCGGGGGCGCACTTCGCGGCGCTGGCCGGAGGGATCAGGACCTTCTACACGGCGCCGATCAAGGCGCTGGTGTCGGAGAAGTTCTTCGCGCTGTGCGACACGTTCGGTGCGGACAAGGTGGGCATGCTCACCGGCGACGCCAGCGTGAACGAGACGGCGCCGATCATCTGCTGCACGGCGGAGATCCTGGCCAACATCGCCCTGCGCGACGGCGCGGAGGCCGACGTGGGCCAGGTCGTGATGGACGAGTTCCACTTCTACTCGGAGCCGGACCGCGGCTGGGCCTGGCAGGTGCCGCTGCTGGAGCTGCCGAAGGCGCAGTTCGTGCTGATGTCGGCCACGCTGGGCGACGTCACGAGGTTCGAGAAGGACCTCACCCGCCGCACCGGGCGCAGCACGGCGGTGGTCAAGAACGCGGAACGGCCGGTGCCGCTGCACTTCAGCTTCGTGCTGACGCCGTTGCAGGAGACGCTGGAGGAGCTGCTCCAGACCAAGCAGGCGCCGGTCTACGTCGTGCACTTCACGCAGGCGTCGGCCATCGAACGCGCGCAGGCGCTGATGAGCATCAACGTCTCCACGCGGGCCGAGAAGGACGCGATCGCCGAGCTGATCGGGCGGTTCCGGTTCAGCTCGGGCTTCGGCAAGACGCTGTCCCGGCTGGTCCGGCACGGCATCGGCGTGCACCACGCGGGCATGCTGCCCAAGTACCGGCGGCTGGTGGAGCGGCTGGCCCAGGCCGGCCTGCTGAAGATCATCTGCGGCACGGACACCCTCGGCGTCGGCATCAACGTGCCGATCCGCACGGTGCTGTTCACCGCGCTGTCCAAGTACGACGGCGTGCGCACCCGGCACCTCAAGGCCCGCGAGTTCCACCAGATCGCCGGCCGGGCCGGCCGCGCCGGCTACGACACCGTCGGCATGGTCGTGGTGCAGGCCCCCGAGCATGTCGTGGAGAACGAGAAGGCACTGGCCAAGGCGGGCGACGACCCCAAGAAGCGGCGCAAGGTGGTGCGCAAGAAGCCACCGGAGGGCTTCGTGTCCTGGGGCGAGGCGACCTTCACCCGGCTGGTCGAGGCCGAGCCCGAGCCGCTGACCTCCAGCTTCCAGGTCAGCCACTCGATGCTGCTCAACGTGATCGGCCGGCCGGGCGACGCGTTCAAGGCCATGCGGCACCTGCTGGAGGACAACCACGAGGAGCGCCGCTCGCAGATCCGGCTGATCCGGCGGGCCATCGCGATGTACAAGGGTCTGCTGGCGGCCGGCGTGGTGGAGAAGCTGGACGAGCCGGACGAGCTGGGCCGCACCATCCGCGTCACCGTCGACCTTCAGCTGAACTTCGCCCTCAACCAGCCGCTGTCGCCGCTGGCCCTGGCCGCGGTGGACCTGCTGGACCGCGAGTCGCCGACGTACGCGCTGGACACGGTGTCGATCATCGAGGCGACGCTGGACGACCCGCGGCAGGTGCTGTCGGCGCAGCAGTTCAAGGCGCGCGGCGACGCCGTGAACGCGATGAAGGCCGAGGGCATCGAGTACGACGAGCGGATGGCGCTGCTGGAGGAGGTCACCTACCCGAAGCCGCTGGAGGAGCTGCTCAACGCCGCGTACGACGCGTACCGGCGCGGCCACCCGTGGGTGCTCGACCACCACCTCTCGCCCAAGGCCGTGGTCCGCGACATGTTCGAGCGGGCCATGACCTTCACCGAGTACATCGGCTTCTACCAGCTGGCCCGGTCCGAGGGCCTGGTCCTGCGGTACCTGGCCGACGCGTTCAAGGCGCTGCGCCAGACCGTGCCGGACGAGGCCAAGACCGAGGAGCTCACCGACCTGGTGGAGTGGCTGGGCGAGCTGGTCCGGCAGGTCGACTCCAGCCTGATCGACGAGTGGGAGAAGCTGGCCAACCCCACCGACGAGCAGGTCGAGCAGCCCCTGGACGAGCGGCCGCCGGCCGTCACGACCAACGAGCGGGCGTTCCGGGTGCTGGTGCGCAACGCCCTGTTCCGCCGGGTCGAGCTGGCCGCGCTGCGGCGCTACGACCTGCTGGGCGAGATGGACGCCGAGTACGGCTGGGACACGGTCGCCTGGCGGGACGCGATGGAGCCGTACTTCGAGGAGTACGACCGGCTCGGCACCGGACCGAATGCCCGCGGGCCGCAGCTGCTGCAGATCGAGAAGGAACCCGAGCGCTGGCTGGTCCGGCAGGTGTTCGACGACCCCGCTGGCGACCACGACTGGGGCATCAGCGCCGAGGTGGACCTGCACGGGTCGGACGAGTCCGGCACGGCGGCGATCACTGTGACCGATGTCGGCCCTCTGACGACGGCCTGACCGCCGACCTCCGACATCGGCCCAGCGACGCACTCACCCCTGACGACTGCCGACAACTCAGTCATCCACCTGAAGGAGGCTCCGGCCCCCACCCGACGGGTCGGAACCTCCTTCAGGGCGCTCCTGACCAGCCCTCCCCGGCCAGTCAGGAGATCGCGGCGTCGACCCGGCGCTCGATGAGCTCGAGCACCCTGTCCGGGTCGAGCCCCGGTTGGACGGCGGCCAAAGCCTTGACCGCCTCCAGGGCGGCGGTGGCCATCGCCTCGGCCCGGCCGGCCCGCACGCTCGACCGCACGAGCCACTCCGGGAAGGAGTAGGTCTCGTGGCTGGCCGGGTCGCTCGGGTCGTGCTCCGGGTTGACCAGGCGCCAGCCGTTCAGCGCGCTGATCATCGTGGCCGGCAGGGCCTGGAGGGACTCGTCGAGCCCCTTGACCGCGTCCGCCACGTCCTGCGATGCCATCGCCTCGCCCTCTCCCCTTTTTGTGCCCAGTCCCCCCGGGCATCGCCATGGTGCTGCCTCACACGTGGTCACGACATCCGGGAAACCCCGTACATCCACAACTACGGATGTAGGCTCAGTATTTGATACCCTGAATATGTGACACCCGAAACAGTCGAACCGGGCATGGTGCTGGCCCGGCTGGCGCGCCTGACCGAGCGGGCGCTGCTGCGCGTGGAGCTGACGCTGCCCCAGTACCGGATGCTGTCGGTGCTGGCCTCGGCCACCGCGTCGTCGGCGTCACGGGTGGCGTGGATGCTGTCGGTCAAGCCGGCCACCGTCACCGCGGTGATGGACGGCCTGGTCGGGGGCGGCTACGTCCGGCGCGAGCCGGATCCGACCGATCGTCGCAAGGTCACGCACACGATCACCCACGACGGCCGGCAGCTGCTGGCCGCCGGCAACACCGAGATCCGGCGCAGCCTGGACCGGCTGTCAGAGCACCTCGAACCGGCGCACGCCGAGCAGGCGATGGCCGGACTGTTGCTGTGGACCGAAGCGTTGACCAAGGCAAGGCAAGCCGAATGGGCCGCCCGCGAGGGCGCGCAAAGGGGGGAATGCAGGTGAGCAAGACCTATCCGCCGCCGACGGCCGCGATCGACCCCGATCCGGGCCGGTCCTGGCTGCGGCGGGCATGGCCGCTGGTGCGTGCGCACCGTCTGATGTTCGGCACGGCGCTGGCCTCGTCGGCGCTGAGCCTGCTGGTGTCGGTGCAGGTGCCGAGCCTGATCCAGAACGCGCTGGACAACTCGATCACCACCCACAACGTGCCGCTGGCCGACTACATGTGGTGGCTGGTCGGGCTGACCGCGGTGATGCTGGTGGCCGGCTTCCTCGCCCGCCAGCTGCTGTTCCGCACCGCGTACAAGATCGAGTACGACCTGCGCAACCTGATGTACGAGCACCTGACGGGGCTGTCGTTCCCGTTCTACGACCGGGCCCAGACCGGGCAGCTGATCTCCCGGGCCAACTCCGACATCCGGTCGGTGCAGATGTACCTGGCGTTCGCGCCGTTCATGCTGGTGCAGTGCGGAATCGCGGTGGTGGCCTTCGGCTACATGCTCGCGATCAGCGTGCCGCTGGCCATCCTGGCCATGCTGCCGATGCCGCTGGTGTTCGTGACCTCGCGGCAGATGCAGCGGTCCATGTTCCCGGTGTCGTGGCTGATCCAGGCCCGGCTGGCCGACGTGGCGACCGTGGTCGACGAGAACGTCAACGGCGTGCGCGTGGTGAAGTCGTTCGCGGCCGAACGGCGCCAGCTGTCGCTGCTGCAGAAGGCCGCGATCAAGGTGCGCTGGGCGTATGTGAAGGACACCGACCTGCGGGCCCGGTGGACGCCGGCGGCACAGAACCTGCCGCGGGTCGGCATGGCGATCGTGTTGCTGTACGGCGGTTACCTGGCCATCCAGGGCGGTCTCGGCGTCGGCGCCATCCTGGCCTTCAACTCCTACCTGCTGATGCTGCAGATCCCGTTCACCATGATCGGCATGCTGATCATGATGGGTCAGCGGGCGTCGGCCTCGGCCAAGCGGCTGTACGAGGTCCTGGACGAGAAGCCGGAGATCGTCGACGCTCCGGACGCCGTGGAGCTGACCGGTGTTCGCGGCGATGTCGAGTTCTCCGGCGTCCGCTTCGGTTACGGCGACGGTCCGGATGTGCTGGACAACTTCTCGCTGCGGCTCAACAGCGGCGAAACCGTGGCCCTCGTCGGCCGCACCGGCAGCGGTAAGTCCACTGTGGCCCGACTGCTGCCGCGTTTCTACGACGTGCGCGAGGGTTCCGTCACCGTGGACGGGCACGACGTGCGCTCGGCAACCCTGCACAGCCTGCGGGACACCGTCGGCATCGTGCTGGACGAGCCGTTCCTGTTCTCCGTCTCGGTGCGGGACAACATCGCCTACGGGCGGCCCGACGCCGACATCACCGACATCGAGCGGGTGGCGCGGCTGGCCGGGGCGCACGAGTTCATCACGGAGTTGTCCGAGGGCTACGACACCGTGATCGGCGAGCGCGGCTACACCCTGTCCGGCGGGCAGCGGCAGCGCATCGCCATCGCCCGCACGCTGCTGGTGAATCCGCCGGTCCTGGTGCTCGACGACGCCACCAGCGCCATCGACGTCCAGGTGGAGCAGGAGATCCACGCCGGGCTGCGCACCCTGTTCGCCGGGCGGACCACGTTGATCATCGCGCACCGGCTGTCCACGATCAGCCTGGCCGACCGCGTGGTGCTGCTGGACGGCGGGGAGATCGTCGCCGACGGCACCCACACCGAGCTGTTGGAGAGCACGCCGTTGTACGCGGAAGTGTTGGCGCAGGCCAATGTCGAAGAACTGGGGGGTGTGGCGCGATGACGTTTCCCGGAGGTGGAGGCGGCGGCATGTTCGGCGCCGCCCGTGGTGGCGCGGCGGCGGCCGGGCTGCCGTTCGCCGGTGTGCCGCAGGAGATGCAGGCCGGCGTCAACAAGCTGCTGGCCGAAGAGCCGGAGCACCCGCAGCCCGAGGTCGTCTTCGACCACGGGCGGCCCGATCCGGACGGCGCGAAGCTGAGCCTGCGGCGGCTGGTCCGGCCGTACCTGGGCATGACGCTGCTGGCCGGTGTGCTGGTGGTCGTCGAGGCCCTGACCCTGCAGGCCGGCCCGAAGCTGACGCAGATCGGCATCGACAGCGGCATCATCGCCAAGAACTACAGCGTCCTGGTGATGGTCGCCGCCGTGTACCTGGTCAGCCTGCTGGTCACCGGCTTCGCCCAGGCGGCCCGGGTGAAGGTCACCGGGCGGATCGCCGCGTGGGTCATGAACGACCTGCGGGTGCGGGTCTTCACCCAGCTGCAACGGCTTTCGCTGGACTTCTACACCGGCGAGAAGGCCGGCGTGATCATGACCCGGATGACCAGCGACATCGAGAACCTCCAGCAGCTGCTGCAGGACGGTCTCGTGCAGTTCGCCATCCAGGGCCTGACCATGGTCGCCGTCACGGTGGTGCTGTTCACCTTCGACGTGCGGCTGGCGCTGATCACCGTGGTGCTGGTGGTGCCGATCCTGACGGCGATGTCCCTGTGGTTCCACCGGGCGTCCAGCAAGGGGTACGTCAAGGTCCGCGACAACATCGCCAACGTGCTGGCCGACCTTTCCGAGAGCCTGCAGGGTGTTCGCATCGTGACCGCGCACAACCGCCAGCGGCACAACATCGAGCACCACCGCCAGGTCACCGGCAAGTACTACGACACCAACGTCCAGACCGGCCGGATCAACTCGTGGTACGGGCCGGGCACCCAGGTCGTCGGCGTGGCCGGGCAGCTCGCGCTGCTGGCCATCGGCGCCGGCATGGTCGCCGACGGCGAGCTCACCATCGGCGAGCTGGTGGCCTTCCTGCTGTACCTCGGGGCGTTCTTCCAGCCCATCCAGCAGCTGGTGCAGCTGTACAACATGTACCAGCAGGGGCAGTCGTCCATCACCAAGCTGAAGTCGTTGCTGGGCCAGGCGCCGGCCGTCGTCGAGTCGCCGACGGCGGTGGAGCTGCCGCCGGTCGAGGGCGAGATCACCTTCGACGACGTGACCTTCGGCTACCTGCCGGACCGCCCGGTGATCTCGGGAGTGTCCCTGGACATCCGGGCCGGCGAGACGGTGGCCTTCGTCGGTCCCACCGGCGCCGGCAAGTCGACCCTGGCCAAGCTGGTCACCCGGTTCTACGACCCGACGGCCGGCCGGGTGCTCATCGACGGCCACGACCTGCGTGACCTGCACATCGAGTCGTTACGCCGCCAGCTCGGCGTTGTCCCCCAGGAGCCCTTCCTGTTCGCCGGGCCGCTGCGTGACAACATCCGTTTCGCCGCGCCCGAGGCCTCCGACGACCAGGTCTGGGACGCGCTGCGGGCCGTCGGCCTGGTCGAGGTCGTCGAGCGCATGCCCCAGGGCCTGGACACCGTCGTCCAGGAGCGCGGTCAGTCCCTGTCCTCGGGCGAGCGCCAGCTCGTCGCCCTGGCCCGGGCTTTCCTGGCCCAGCCCCGGGTTCTGGTCCTCGACGAGGCGACGTCCAATTTGGACCTCCAGTCGGAGACCAAGATCGAGGACGCCCTGGACGTGCTCCTGGAGCGGCGGACCGCGATCCTCATCGCCCACCGCCTGTCCACCGCGATGAAGGCCGACCGCATCGTCGTGGTCGACGACGGCCGCATCGTGGAGGTCGGCTCGCACGACCAACTGGTCGCCGCCGGCGGCAAGTACACCCAGATGTACGCCACCTGGACCAGCCAGGCCGCCGAGGTGCACTGAGGATCCGGTGGTGGGGGGGGGGGGGGGGGGGCCCCCCCCCCCCCGTGAACGGG